>NZ_JBEXLP010000018.1:0-109350 GCF_040610035.1 Streptomyces sp. NPDC004542 | reverse complement strand
CACCCCGACAGGGTGACCGTCCCGCGCCGCCCGGCCCAGCACCGGTACGGCGCGTCACATCACAAGAGGGCAAACATTGCCTGATGCGGCACTAGAACCGCCTCTCGCACCAACCGGTAGGCCCGGGTCACCCGACCCGGGCCTACCGCCTTTCGAGCTCCGCTGCCTGTTGCCAGTAGTCCGTGAAATCCGGTAGGGGTGTTTCAAGAGTCCCGTCGTCTGCCCGGACACCTACCAGCGGCACTGCCGCCAGGGCCCGGGGAAGACATCGCTCCGGGGCCCTGTGTCCGAGCCCGAGTCAGCGGACTGCGACGACCAGCCCGAGGGCCTCGGAGTCGGTCAGGCTCAGCACCTGCGTCTGCTGGGCGGTGTCGCCCTGCTGTACAACGTGGACGCGGCCTCGGTGCAGGCGCCCGTGGTTCTTTGGGGCGAGCTTGCGCCAGGTGCCGGTGGGGACCTGCCCCAACTGCTCGCGGCCTTCCGGTCCCAGGACGCTGAGGGCGGGGCCATCGACATACCCAGTGGGGTCAACCACGACCGCGCGGAGTGAGGCCAGGCGGGAGCAGCGGGCTGTTGGGGGCCTCGGGAGTGTCGGCGCGGTCTGGGTAAGCCGCTCGTACTCGGCTCCGGTCAGAGGCATGACCGCATTGTCTCAAGTGTCAACCGCCTGTAGCTGGGGATTCTCCCGACATTGCGAGACTCGGACGCGAAGACGAGGCGCGCAATGCTCGCCGCCGACAAGCTCCAGGCGCTGGCCGACCTCGGGTTGGAGTGAGCGGCGCAGCCCGAACAAGAGCTTCTCGAAGCGACTCAGGGCCGTCTCGGAGAGTACGAGGGCGGTCGTCGATGGCCGCCCGCCACTTTGGTCACCGGGGCCAGAGGTGCCGTGAAAGCTCTTCCTTGAGTCGGTTGGTGAGCTGCTCGCCTTGCTGCAGGTCCTCCACGGGCAGGCGGACGACCTGGATCCCGCAGCGCTGCCACTGAAGGTCTCGGTTTCTGTCATCGGCGTACCGGCGGCGGTCTCGGTGGTGAGGTCCGTCCACTTCGAAGACGACTGCCCGCCCGTTCCCAAGCACGATGATGTCCGGTGTCCAGGTGTGGCCGGCCTGCAGCCGTACCCCAGGGAGGGGCGCTATGGCGATGGTGCGATCGGGCGGAGTCGTGGCCTGGATCTGCTTGAGCGCGAGATACACCTCGTGCTCTTGCCGGCTGCCGAGCGCGAGACCATCTACTACCGGGTGGTTGGGAGCCAGCCGCTCTCTACGGGCCTGATTGGTGGGCCGCTCTTGAGCGCGCTCCTTGAGGTCGCTGCGCCAGCCTTTGCTGACGGGCGGTAGGACCTGCTTGATGTGCATACGGTCGGTTGCCGTGTACCCATTGCGCAGGGCGACGTCGATCAGCACGGGTGCGATGCGCTCCCGAACCTCGCTGGTGAACGCGGACACCAGGTGATCATCCACGTACAGCACGGCAGCCATGGCGTAGACGTGGGCGCCGCTGGAGGTGCGGTAGGAGTCATCCGTGTTCTCGAAGTCGAGGTTCGTGGCGTCCGCGAGCAGTTGTGCGGCTTCGCGGTCTCCCTGACGATCCAGCAGGATGGCTGTCTGGGCCAGTACCAGATTGGCCTCTTCGTCGGCATCCATGACCATCTTCGTAGTCTGTCAGCCAGATCAGACGGCTGCAGCAGGGTTGATCGAATCGGCTCAGTGCCTCACGCAGGCATGGCAGTTGCCCTCTGTGCGGAAGGACACACCAGGGCCATCATGATGCGATGTCGTCTACGCCTGCGGTCACTCCAGCCGCTCTTCGTGAGGCCATAGCCGGTGCGCTGCATGTGGTGAAGGCTTACGACCTCGCGGCCGCATGCGAGTACCTGGGACTGGAACCGCAGAAGCCCGGTGAGGATCCGTTCAGCAGCAAGCGGATCTACGTCCGCTCACGGTTGCAGAAAAAGACCTTGTCCGAGCTTGTGGACATCGCGCGGCGCGTGATCAGCGAGTACGGCGACGACGACCTGCAGGCCCTGGTCAGCGCACTAGGCGCTCGCGGTGTCGACGGGGAAATGAAGAACCTCATCTTCGCTGCCGATGGCCCCAAGCCTCAGGTCGTGCTGCCGGACTCCATCAGCAACACCATCCGCATCGTGAAGAACGAGCAGTACTGCTTGGTGTACGACCAGCCGCTGGAAGACCGCGGGTTGAGCTGGTCAGACCTGGTGGCATGGTGGGTTCGTCAGCGCCCTGAGCTTGCGGAAGATGCAACGCGCGCGCGTGTCTCCATGCGGGAGCGGCTGCGTCGCTCGCTGGGCAACAACGGTGCCGAGCTCCTGGTGTTCGATACCTACACCAAGCTCGGCTTCGACCTCCCGGCGCTCATCCCTCAGGTCTACCTCCACTACGACCCGTACAGCCTGGCCGATCTGAACGGTGTGAGCCGCCTTACCCGTCAGCGGATGGACTTCCTGCTGCTGATGAATCAGCGCGCACGGGCGGTCATCGAGGTCGACGGTGTCCAGCACTACGCTCGGCAGGACGACACGTTGGCGATGCAGCGATCTGGCACCGTCTGGCTGGCTGATCCTGCGCGCTACGCCCCGATGGTGGCGGAGGACCGTCAGCTCACCCTGCAGGGCTACGAGGTCTACCGCATCGGCGGCCACGAGCTACGCGACCACGCAGCCGGGGAAGCGATGCTCACCGAATTCTTCCAGCGCCTCCTGAGCCGCCACGGCCACCTCCAGCCGCAATAGAGAAGGAGGCCGCCCGTCATGTGCGTCGACCGCGTCTGTGGCCAGTCCCCTGCTCGGGCCGGGGGCTGTCAGTCGAGGTCAGTGGCGCCGGAGGCAGCGCGAGGACGGTTGCGTGCCCAGCGCTTGAGGTCGCCGACGCGGTAAAGGAGTTCGGCGCCGCGCTTGTCGACCGAGCCGGGGAAGTCTGGGTCATTGGCGCGGGCGTAGCGCAGCGCTGCGAGGGTGTAGGGCAGGTGATGTTCGGCGGCCTGCCGCAGCCCCACCGCCTGGTCGGCGACGTCCCCGGCCGGGGTCGCCGGCGATGTCGCCGGGATGGTGCCGGGCGGGTTGGCAGCGTCGTCCTGGTGAGCGGCAAGAGCGGCCTGTGCAGGCATCTCCGGCCCCTTGGGCAGGGTGATTATCTGGTCGTCCGGGCCAGTGGTCTGCGGGCCGTCAGCGGCCTTCTGGAACTCTACCGGTGCGGCCGGGGTAGGCGGCTTCTGCAGCGCCAGGCCAGTCCTGGCGTTCGAGTGAGCGCCGGACATCGCCCACTCGCGGGCTTCCGCGTTCGACAGGTTCAGCACCTGCGTCTCATGGGCGCGGCCGCCGGTGACGACTTGGGCCCGGCCAGGGTGCTCGGTCGGCATCGGGATGGGGCTGACCTGGGGTACGAGCATGCGCCAGGCATTGAGGGTGTAGCGGACCAGGATGCGGGTGGAGAAGTTCTCGCGCATCTCCGGGCCGCCGATGGCGCGAGCGGTGGCGGACTGTGCGACCAGGAGCACGTGGAGGCGGACCTGGCGGCCCATGAAGAGGATCTCGGCCAGCGCGTCGACGGCCGGGGACGTCTTGGGATCGCCGCTCTCGCGGATCTTCGCCCAGTACCGCTTGAGCTGCGCCATGGTGGCGTTGACCTCTTCGAGGAGGATCACCAGCCTCGGTCCGACGCGCCAGGGCTCACGATCGAGGACGTCGTCGTCCAGTTCCTCCGCGAGGGCGAGTCGGCGCCGGCCTTCCTGGGCGAGGTAGACCAGGGCGTCGTGGATCTCAGAGATGTCCCGGCAGTAGGTGACGCCGGGTACGCCGCGCGCCCAGGTGTGGGAGATCCGCTTGAAGTCCAGGACGTAGGCGAGGGCGCCGTTGTGTATGAACTGGCAGGTGATGCAGCGCAGGATGGTCGACTTGCCCCCGCCGGTGCCTGCGGAGATCAGGACGTGCGGGGAGTCGTGGTCCAGGTCAACGGAGACCTTCTTCTTGCCCGCTCCGAGCCCGATGAGCGGTGCGGACTCGGGCATCTTCGCCAGGATCTCGCGCACGCCGGGGTCGGACAGACGCAGCACCTTGGGCGGGGCCAGCCGCTTCTTGACGATGACGTGCGTGTCGTTGCCCGCGCGGCGCCAGGTGAAGGAGACGTTCTCCAAGGCGAGTTTCTTGACGATGAGGTCGGCGACCAGGTCCTCGTTGAACCGCATGTGGGTGGGCACGTCAATGCGTATCTGTGCGTCGTCGTCGGAGAAGTTGCGCGGGATGTGGAGGTAGCGGCGCGGGTCGGTCAGCTCCGAGATGCCCAGCGGCACGGCGATCGCCTCGTGCAGGGGCGTCACCCACTCGCGCATGAACTCCCGCCGCTTGCGGGTCAGCAGCCCGTACGCGAGTCCGCCGGCGGCCGCGGCGGAGGCCGCGCCGATCCCGCCCGTCTGCAGCGTGTGAAGGGTGGCGTCCCGGTGCTCCCACCAGGACCGGGCCGTCTCCCGGTTCTCCCAGCCCCACCAGCCGCCCGAGCCGGCTGCGCTGAGGAATGTCATCCGGAAGGTGAGGCGCTGCCACCCGGCCCAGTACGACGAACGCGAGACCCGGCCCTCCACCTTCGGCAGGACGCGGGTGGCGGGCTGCCAGAACGTGGCGTCGGTCCGCTTGATCCCGTCCATGTCCCGGCCGCCCAGGAACCGGCCGATGCCGAACATCACGGCTTCGGCGGTCTCCTCAACCTGCCGGTCGAACTTCGTCTGCGCCATCGTCGTCCAACGCCCTTCGTACACGGGTGTGCTGGGGCGCGACGGTGCCGCCGGAAGCGGACCCCACGCCGGACGACGAAGCTAGAACGGTTCCCCTGTGGACAGAGTTCGACGATGAGGCCCCGAAGTTCCATTCGAAACTTTAGTTGTCACACATGAGTCACGTTGCGTATGGTTGTCTCATGGTTGATATGTGGGAGCTCGACAGCGAGGTCATCGAGGAGCGGGCCGCCTTCAAGGCGCAGGTGCGTGAGCTGGTGTGGCGCGAGACGAAGAGGCGTTTGGGCTTCGCCCAGCAGGAGGGCCCCGCGACCCCGAACGCGCTCGCCCCCACCTCGGCAGCGGCCAAGGCGGTGCACCTGATGTATCTGGAGGTCGCCACGGAAGTCGGTGACGCCGCACGGCAGCTGGCCACCGACGCCGCCGCCCGCGCCGGCCGGGCTGGAGCCAGCTATGCGGACCTGGGGGAGGTCTCGGGGATCTCCCGGCAGGCTGCACGCAAGCGGTGGCCCAACGCCGTCGGCACCCAGTGGACCCTCTACACCCTCACAGGCAAGAACCACCCGCGCGGCATGACCACCCAGGTGTTCCGCAGCAGCGACAAGGCGATCGAAACCGGGCGCACCGCCGTGGACGAAGGCGCGCTCACCGACGACGGGGCCGTAGGCGCCACCGTCATCAATTCCGCCCGCGAGGCCGTATGGGCCTGCTACTTCAACGACGGCACCTGGGCCCCTGAAGAATTCACTCTGCCCGAGGACCTGCAGACCGCGCCCGCCCCCGGCAGCCCCGAGCACACAGAATGGCTGCACCGGTGGGGGCACCACATCAGCAAGCAGCTCTGAACGCAGTCGAACGCCACCTCCGCTGAGAAGCCAGCCGCCAGGCCCGACCGAGATGTGGGTGGGGATGGCGTCCGAGTCGGTCAACGGCCGGAGGCGGCCGTCTCCTGGCGCAGGAGGTCAGGGCAAGCGTCCGAGAGGCCGAAGGCCCGTCCGAGGCCTTCCACTGTTGGCTTTCACTGTGTGTCCTCCGTAGTCCTCGCCTTGGTGGCCGTGAACGACTTCTCTGGCTCCAGCGCGGCAGACGCGGCCTCCGCTTCACGCGCCTCCTGGGGCTGGTCGCCGTAGGTACGGGCCTGGGTGCGCCACATGGCCGCGTACTCGCCGTCCTGCTGGAGCAGGGACTCGTGTGTCCCCTCCTCCAGGAGGTGGCCGCCGTCGAGGACGATGATCCGGTCTGCGGCGCGGGTGGAGCCGAGCCGGTGGGTGATCAGGACGACCGTGCGGCCCGCGCTCAGGGCCCGGATGCGGTCGTAGACAGCTTCCTCCGTGCGCGGATCGAGCGCGGAGGTCGGTTCGTCGCAGATCAGCAGCGGGGCGTGGTCGCGGTAGAAGGCCCGCGCGCCGGCCAGGCGTTGCCACTGTCCGCCGGACAGGTCACGGCCGCCCCAGTGGGAGGGGGCGAGGTTGGTGTCGAGGCCGTCGGGCATGCGGGCGATGACGTCGTCGGCGCCGGATGCCTTCGCGGCGGCGTGGACGGCCTGGTCGTCGCCGGTGCCCTGGCCGAGGGTGATGTTCTCGCGGGCGGTGACCTGCCAGCGGGCGATGTCCTGGGGCAGCATCGCAAGGCGTGACCAGATCTGCTCGGGGTCGGCGGTGGCCAGGTCCACCTCATCCCAGGTCACCGCGCCGGACGTCGGGGTGTACAGCCCTGCGAGGAGTTTGGCGAGGGTCGACTTGCCCGAGCCGTTCGCGCCGACGATCGCCAGGACCTCGCCGCGACGGATGGTGACGCTCACGTTCTCAAGCGCCGGGAGTTCGCTGCCCGGGTAGCGGAAGGTGACGTCTGTCGCGCGGATGACGGACGGGTCGGCGGGGACCGGCACGGGCTCGGCCGGGAGCCGCGTGCGCTTTTCGGCGTCGGTGAGGAAGGTCGCCCAGTCGCCGAGGTAGAGGCCGGTCTTGTAGGTGGTGTTGATGCCGGTGACCAGTCCGTTCAGCAGGAGCCGGCTGGTCTGGACGGCGATGACGGCGGTCCCGGCCGCCGCGAGCGGGATACGCCCGGTGCTTACGAGCCACAGCAGGGCGCCGTAGACGAGGAGGGTGGCGCCTCCGGCGAGAGCGTCGCCGAGCAGCTGGTAGCGGGCGGTGGTGCGGCCGACCCGGGCGGCGTGGTCCTCCAGCCGCCTGGTGACGGCCGTGAACTGGGCCAGCAGCCATGGGCGCATGGTGTTCGCCCGGACATCGAGGGCGGTGGGGCGGCCGGAGGTGTTGTAGATCAGGGTGTGCCGCAGGCGGCGGTCGGCGAGGGTGTGCCGCTCGGCGAGATGGGCGGCGCGGGCGGCCCGGACGGCGGCGGCGCCGCGCGGGAGAACGGCGAGCAGCAGCAGGGGCAGCAGCAGCGGATCGAGGCCGGCGAGGATGCCCGCGGAGGCGAGGATGCCCAGCAGGGCGGCGGCGACCGCAGTGAGGGCGTCGATCATCAGGTGGGCGTCCTTGGAGGCCCGGTTGGCGGCCTCGCTGTGATCGCACCAGGCCGGGTCGTCGTACGCGGCGAGCGGCACGCGGGTGGCGGCACCAAGGAACCTGAGTTCGGCGATGGAGTCGATGCGCGGGCCGACCCGCGCCGTGGTGGCCACGGTGGCCGCGCTGATCAGGGAGCGGGCCATCGCGGCGCCGGTGATCACGGCCAGGGACGGCCATGCCTGCTGGAGCCGGCCCATCGCGGCACCCGGTGCGAACAGCGGGGTCAACACGCCGCGTGTGGCGTACAGGCCCACGGCTGTCAGCGCGCCGGCGGCGACCTGGAGGACGGCGAGTCGGCAGAGGGCGGTGCGGTCGGCCGTCCAGGCAAGGCGGAGCGCGGTGGCGGCGAGGGCGGGCAGGCGGCGGGCGATGGTGAGGAAGTCGTCGGCCACCGCGTCGTCGTGGCGTTCGGCGCTGACGCTGTACTGCGGGATCACCTCACCGCCATCGCGCGGGTGGCGGCGCCAGGAGGGGCGCAGCCGCCGGGCGGCGGGCTGTGCGGGGCTGGTACGGGTGTCGCTGCGGGGCTGTGTGTTGGTCACATCCGGGGCAACGCTTCACCCGTTCGGGTGGATGCGGTGGCGAGGGGTGGCGAATTTCAGTGCGAACGTTCCACCTTCAGAGCGGGCCTGTAGGGCCATACCCGGTCGGTTTCCTCCTGCCCGATGACATGGCCTTCGGTCTCGATCCAGGCGTGCGCGCCGTGCGGGGTGAACCGGGCGCCGATCACCCACGTGACGCGGTGGCCGGTGAGCGCGGCCGTGAAGTGGGCGGCCAGCGATTCCTCCAGGCAGGCCGCGCGACCCGGCCACCACCGGGCAGCCCGGTGTACGGCGGCGCATACGACCTCGGCGTCCTCAAGGCCGGCGGTGCGGCCCGGCAGGCGGGTGGCGGCCCTCGCGGCGGTGAGGGCGAACCGTACGGGCAGGCACCGCAGCAGGACCAGCGCGCCGAACAGCCCGGCATGCCCGGCCAGCCGCTTGAGGACACCGGCCGGGGCCGCAGCGGCGAACCGTACGCCGGGCTGTTCGGCGCGCTGGTCGGGCCGGTGGGCGGGCAGCAGGAGGCCGGCCGTGTCCAGGTCGGCGGCGAGCGCGGTGAGGTCGGTACGGACCTGTCCGGCGTCGGCGCCCTTGGCCTCCCAGCGGGCGGTGAGCGTGTCGACGGCGTCATCGGGTGTGCTGCCCCGCGAGATCTCCAGCCAGAGCTGGGCGCCGACCGGGTCGAGAAACCGCCAACGGCACCGGCCGTGTCGGGTGTCCAGCAGGGCGACTCCCTGCGGCGCAAGGGCGGCGTACAGGCCGGTGCGGGTCATCGCGCGGTCTCCTTCGCAGCCGCGGTCTCCCACCACGTCTCGCGTGCCAGGGGCAGGGTGGCGAGCCACAGTTCGCTGACGATCAGTGCGTGCAGGCCCGCCAGCGGCGCGGGCTCGCCCCGTACGGCACCGTCCAGGGCCGCCCGCGTCTTCCCGGCGTCGAGGAGTCCGGCCTGGGCGAGGACCGAACCGGCCAGCAGGCGGCGCAGAGCGGGGGCGTTGGCCCGCAAGCCCGCGTAGACGCTGCCGGTGAACGCGGTCTTCGTCTGCCGGTTCAGCAGGAAGGCGGGGACGGTGCCGGTGAACGCGGCGCGGGCCAGGGGCTTGAAGTCGCCCGCCGCATCCGCTGCCAGCCGGGGATCGCGTGGCAGGCGTCGACGACGGCCGTGTCCAGGAACGGGGCATGGACGGGAAGGCCCCACAGGCGGCGGGCGATGGCGTCGTAGGTGGCGTGCCCGTCGCCCATCAGCTCCAGGGCGAGACGCTCGTGCACCTGCCCGGGGCCGGCGTGCGGGTCGGCCCCCTCGGCACGGGCCCCCACCAGTTCGGCAACGGCCGCACGCCCGGCGCGGGTCAGCCACGGCGCGGACGCGGTCGTGCCGCACCAGGCCAGGCGCCGACTGAGGCGGCCACGCCGACGGTGCGGCCGTCCTCGAGGACGACGGGGGTGTGCAGCATCCGGACCGGCTGCGCGAGGCGCTGCTCCAGGCACGCGGCGGGCGCCTGGGCGACGACGGCGGCGAACTCATCGCCTCCGAGGCGGTGGTCCTGGTCGACCATGACCACGGCCACGTCGTCGCGGCGGGCCAGCAGCCGGCGGGTGCGGGCGGTGTGGGAGTCGCGGCGCAGCAGGCCGGTCAACAGCACGGCGGCGGTCGTCAGTTTGAGGATGCGCTGGCCGAACCGGCCCTGAAGGTGCGTGAGGGACGACATACTTGGGTTCTCCGTCTCGTCTCGTACGGGATGGATGGGCCCGGGGCAGCCGACGAAGCCGCCAAGCAGAGCGGCTGTCCCGGGGCGGAGCTACAGCGCGAAGCCGCTGCTGGTGCTGACGGGGTCGTTCCAGAGACCGGCCCGCGCGGCGGGCCACTCCATCTGCCAGCCGGGCCGAAGCCCGGCCGCTCCCCACTGGTCCGGCTGTTTGCCGGGGATCTCGCGTCCGGCCGTGTGCGCGGCGAGCGCGGCGTCGTACACCTCGTGCGCGCGGCGCAGGGCCGCGGCGGGGGAGTCGGCGACGCCGGTGAAGACGTGCACGCCTCGCCGGGCCGGGTCGGTGGTGTCGTGTATCGGGACGTCGACCTCGTAGATCCGCAGGCGCATGACGTCCAGCTCCTCTCTGTGCTCGGTGGTGAGGGACCACCGCGACCGACCCGGCCTCCGTCGTGCTGGAGGCCGGGTCGGCACGGAGCGCCCGTCACGCCGGGCCGGTTTCCCAGACTTGGGAAACCGGCCGCCGGTCAGAGGTCCAGGTGGATCGTGATGGGCCGCCGGGGATCACCGGCGGCGGTATGGACGGTGCGGCGGTGCGCGGCGAGGCCGGCGGCCCCGCCCTGGATCGGCAGGTGGCAGTCGCGGCAGCCGTTCCACCACTCATCCCCGGCCGGGAGGTCGGCCGGGGTGAGCGGGTGCGGGTGCGGTCCGTCGTTGGCGCGGCTCACGCGCGTACCGCGTCCGCGTACTGCGCTTCCAGGTCGGCGCGGCCCTCGGGGTCGTCGTCCTGGAGGTCGTGGTCGTCGGCCTCCTGGTCGACGTCGTCGGGGCCGCCGTGGACGGTGCAGGCGATCTCCGGGTCGCTGTCCATGGCGCCGGTCAGCGCCTTGTGCAGGTCGGTGACCGAGTAGGCCGGCGCCCACGCCTGCCCGGCGCACTCCGGGTCGAAGGGGCAGGGCACCATGACGTCGAAGCCGAAGTCGCCCTCGCCGTCGACGTCCTCGCGCAGCGCCAGGGTGAGGGACTGCTGACCGAGGCGGATCTCCGCGACGCGGTCCCGGCCGGTCACCAGGTCCGAGCCCGGCCGCCACTGCCACAACGGCAGGATCTCCGGGCCGAAGAAGCGGCGGGCCAGCCACAGGTCGCCCAGGCCGTCGCTGCCGTCGCGCCCGAGGTCGGCCTCCCTCGCCTGCGAGAGCCGCTTGAGGAACGGCTCCAGGCGGTAGAGGGCGTCGGCGAAGACGATGGTGTTGAAGCCTTCGGCGGCGAGGCTCTGGTGGGCGTGGACCCTGGCCTGGTGCTGGGTGCGGACGGTGTCCTCGGGCACGCGCCGGTTGTCCGGCCGCGGTTCCTGCCGCTCCAGGCAGACGTCCAGCGGTGTGGTGACGACGACCGCGACGGTCGGCATGCCGTGCCGCTTGGCGGCCATCACCAGCTCCACCCGCACGGACTGCTCGCAATTGGTCGCGTCGATCACCGTGTTGAGCTTGCGGGCCATCCGGCGCTCCAGGATCAGCGCGAGGACGTCGGCGGCATCAGCCGTGGCGTCCTGCGGACCGGGGTCATCACTGACCACGCCCCGCAGGCCATCGAGGGAGAGGACCTGGGAGGCCGGCCAGGTGCGGGACAGGGTCGTCTTGCCCGCGCCGGAGGCGCCGATCAGCACGATCAGCCCGTTCTCCGGCAGGTCCGGGTACAGCACCGAGGTAATTCGGGGTCTCCTTGCGGGTCGAGGGAGCGGGCAGCCCAGTTCAGGCGGGGCCCGGCGTTGTCGGTGAGCAGCGCGGCGGCCTCGTGCAGGGGGCAGGAGGCGTCGCCGTCGCGGTCGGGCTCGATCTGCTCCGCCCGCCGCGCGGCGGCGGTGACCAGCTGCGCGAGGGCGGGGAAGAGGCCGCCGGGGCGGCCCTGGAGTCCGGCCGCACCTCCTGGGTCGCTCTCCTGGACGCGGTCCGCCTGGGCCCGGCCGACGACGCGACGACCGTCACTGCCGACCAACTCCACGATGTCGTCGAGCGGTTGACGAGTGCAGGCCACTGAAGACCCGGCGATCCGGACATCCTGATCGTGATGGACTCCGGCTACGACGTCGCCTACCTGACCCACGCTCTCGCCAACCTGCCCGTCGTACTGGTCGGGCGCCTGCGCTCGGATCGGGTCATGCTCCGCGACCCCGGCCCCGCCCGGTCGGGTCCCCGGGGCGGGCGCCCCCGCCGGCATGGCGGCGTCCTCACGTTCAAGAAGCCCGACAGCTGGCACGAGCCCGACGTCACGACCGCCACGGACACCACCCGCTACGGCACGGCCACCGCTACGGCCTGGGACCGGATGCACCCCCGGCTCACTCACCGCGGCCCCTGGCTGAACCACGCCAAGGAAGAACTCCCCATCCTGCACGGCACGTTGATCCGCCTGAAGGTCGAGCACCTGCCCGGTGACCGTGACCCGAAACCGGTCTGGCTGTGGTGCTCGGCCACCGCCGCCGCACCGGCGGACGTGGACCGCTGGTGGCAGTCCTTCCTCCGTCGCTTCGACCTGGAGCACACCTTCCGGCTGATGAAACAGACCCTGGGCTGGACCGCCCCGAAGGTCAGGAACCCCGACACGGCCGACCTGTGGACCTGGCTGATCATCGCCGCCCACACCCAGCTCCGCCTCGCCCGGCCCCTCGCCGACCTCCGTCATCCCTGGGAACGGCCCGCAGAACCCCGCCGCCTCACCCCCGCCCGGATCCGTCGGGGGTTTCGCAACGTCCGCGCGACAGCAGCCCGCCCGGCAAGCGCACCGAAACCGTCCCAACCAGGCCCCGGACGGCCTCCCGGCTCGAAAAACAAACAACGGGCCAGGCGCCACGACGTCGGCAAGACCGTCAAGCGCGCCGAATCGATCAAGAAACACCAAGCCCAGCGAGGTTAAACGCCAAGCTTAAAACAGCGGCATTGCGTCTAGACCGTCTGACCCGCGGTGACCGCGGGGCGCCCGCCGGACCCGACGCCCTCACGGGCGAGGCGTACGCGTGGGCGGCCCCGGCCCGTCTACAGGTTGCCGTCGTCCTCCAGCGGTTCGGGTGCGTCGACGTCGTCCAGCAGCGCGTCGAGCCCCGCGGCCAGGCCGCTGCCGGACCGCCGCGGCTCCATTGGGATCTGCGGTACGCCGGAGGGCGGATCCTCGATGATCGGTACGCCGGGATCGTCGTCCGAGTCGGGGGTGAACGGCTCGTCGGGATCGTCGTCCGGCGTGGTGCCGTCAGGCGGGGTGCCCTGCGACTGGTCGTTCTGCGAGCTGTCCGACCCGTAAGCGAACTGGGACTGGTCGTCGCCGAAGTCGTCGCTGAACGAGAACGAGCCTTCCTTGGTGGAGTAGGTCCCGCTCTTGTAGACGGCTTTCCGGCCGACGCTGTCGCCCGGCCCCGCCGTTGCGCCGGACAGGGCGGTGATGTACTGGACCAGGCCGGGATCCTCGTCCGTGCCGGTCGCCCTGGCGATGCTGCGGAGCTGCTTGGACAGGGCGCCCCCGGTGATCCCCAGCTGCTTGGCCACGAGATGCAGGCCGGCCTGGGTGGTGGTCGTCCACAGCCCGCCCGGATGGCCGTTGAAGTAGACATCGTACCCGTTGGCGCGCGCCAGGCACAGCGTCAGCCAGCACATGGTGCACGGACGCTTGCCGCCCGCGACGGCGATCGGGTTCAGCCGGATTCCGGCGACGACCGCGGCGTGCACGAGGTTCTGCTCGGCGTGGGAGTCGCCGCGCCTCGCCGGGATGGCGATGACCCGCCCGGCGTACTTCTCGCTCCTGACCAGGTCCTCGAAGTCCTTCGGGTTCTTGGACACGACCATGGTCTGCGCGTCCTGCACCGTCATCACCTGGAAGAGGGTGTTCAGGATCGCCTTGACGGACTGTTCCTGGCCGGACTCCATCAGGCAGTCGGTGCCTAGCTGGACCAGGCGCCGCGCGCCCGCCTGGACACGCTCGCTGACGGGACCGGGAGCGTCGGGACCCGACGCCAACGCCTGGGCCACCTCGGAGAGTTTGCGTGCCTTGACCTTCATGGGATCGCCGTCACCCTGGTAGCCGCCGGCGTTCGTGAGCACGGTGGCGAGGTTCAGCCGGGTCAGCGCGTTGACCACCTCCGGTTCGTTGGCACTGACGAGGATCCGGCCGTTGATGGCCATCGCCTCGATCTCCGTCGTCTTCACATTCTGTTCCCGCAGGTGGTTGATGAGCATCTGCGACAGCTGGCTGAGCAGTTGCAGATCCCGGCGGGTGATCTTCGGCGCGCCGCCGGAGACCGTCACCGTCGGAAGCCAGCTGCCCTTGCTCGTGAAGGCGCCTTTGAAACCGAGATCCGCCGTGAACTCGTCGATGACCGCGTTCGTGAAGTCCTGTGTGAGGGCCGACGGACCGCTGCGCCGGCCGCGGCGCAGCAGGCGTTCGTCCCTCGGGAACGCCTCGTACGCGCTGCGCCGCTTCCTGACCGCGTCGCTTTCGTCGGGCCGCCCCTCTTCCAGCAGGTCCACGAGAACCCTGACCTGCCGGGACACGAACTCCTGCAATTCCTGCGACGCCTCACGCGGCAGGAAGAGCACCTCACGCGGCACGATCTTCTCGGGTGAGACGACCTCGTCGTCCAGGCCTCGCGAGGAGACGTCCTCCGCGGTCCCCGTGGACGGCACCCGCCGCGCGGCCTCCGAAGGAGAGTCGTCCTTCTTGGTCTTGAGAACCTTCGCGGGCCGTTCCCCGGGAGCGGGATCCTCCGCCTTCGTCTTTTTCTCCAACGGCTGTGACGGTTTCGGTGGCGTCGACATATTCCCCCCAGGTAGCGACCGGAACGCCCCCGGCGCCCCCGGTCGAATGCCATGACAGCATGTCACCGGCGGTGCCGCCGCGCAGGCGTTTCAGGACACAACGTGCAAGCTCTACCCAGAACACGCCACGTCCGCCCCGCACGCGCGGGGCACCCCTCACCCCCCGTCCACCCGCTCCGCGTCCGCCGCGCGCAGCGTCGGCTTGAGGACTTTGCCGCCGGCGTTGCGGGGGAGGGCGGGGATGTCAATCCCCTGGCTTCGTAGAGACCTCTCCTATGCGGCCTGGCACCTCTGGTCGCTCTTCTTGCGTGCTTCGGTGATGGTCCGTTCGAACTCCTCCGGCGGCAGGCCACCGGCCGCGCTGTGCCTGCGTCGCGGGTTGTAGAACCCGGTGATCCAGGTGGCGATCTTCAGGCGGGCCTCGGTGCGGGTGGCGAACTGGCGCCGGTGGATGTACTCGACCTTGAGCAGCGAGTTGAACGACTCCGCGGCGGCGTTGTCCAGCGCCGACCCCACCCGTCCCATGGACTGCACCACGCCCAGGCGGTCACACAGGGTCTTGTACGCCTCTGACGTGTACTCACTTCCCCTGTCGCTGTGGAAGATCGTCCCGTCCCTCCGGCCGCCACGCGTCGCGGTGGCCATCTTCAACGACGCCCCGACCAGGGCCGCGTCATGGTGCTCGCCCATGGCGTAGCCGAGGCAACGGCGCGAGAACGCATCGATGACCGTGGCCAGATAGATCTTGCCCTCGCCGGTCTCGATCTCCGTCATATCGCCCTACCAGAGCACGTCCGGGGCCACCGCGTCGAAACGGCGATGCACCAGGTCAGGAGCGGCCTTCCGCTTGCCTTGCCGGGTCAGCGACCGCCGCCTGGGCGGCTTGCGGTCCTGCAAACCGAGCTCGGCCATGATCTCCGCGACCGTGTTCACCGACACCTGCCAGCCCTCCGCCCACAGGTCCAAAGTGATCCTCGGCGAGCCGTAAGTGCCGCCGGACGCGGTGAAGAACTGGATGATCCGCTCCTCCAGCCTCGCCCTCCTGGCCTCGCGTTGCGTCGGCTCGTCGGGGCGCCGGCGCCATTTGTAGAACCACGCCTCGCTCACCCCGAACACCCGGCAGGACACCCGGTGCGGGACGCCATGCTCGACCCTCTGGTTACCGATGAAGGCGACCACCGCCTCCGGAGCGTTCTCGGTCACTTCACCCAGAGGGCCATGCACCGCTTGAAGACATCACGCTCCATCTCCAGCTCCCGGATCCGCTTGTTCTTCTCCCCGATCTCTTGGCGCAGCCGCTCCAGCTCGGCCCGCTCAGCCTCCCGCACCCGACCGCCACCCCCACCCCCACCGGCACTGGCGGCTGTCGGTTGTACGGGCCGGTCCGAGGACGTCGTCCCGTTGCGCCGACACCGCGACACCCAGCTGTGCAGCGTGCCCGGGTTGATGCCGAGCTCCTCGGCGACCTCGCCGGCCGACCTCCCGGTCTCGACCACGATGCGCACCGCGCCCTCACAGAACTCGGCGTCGTACGGCGGCTTCTTCTTGGACCCCATGAATCCCAACTTCCCCTGCAATCACGGGCTCCACGCTACGAGGGGATGGTCACGATGGGCATCCCCGCGGACGCGATCGCCCGCGCGGTGACCTTCGCCGTCGAGCAGCCCGGCGACGTCGAGATCGGCGAGATCAACGTCCGCCCCACCGTCCAGGGATGACACCGCCGCCGGCCGGCCGAGACGGCCGCCGGCCGCGGTGGCGTCCCGCCGGGTGGTGTCGCCGACCAGGGCGCCGGAATCCGCGGGACGGGACCCCTGCCGCTTCCTCCACCAGGACACGCCGACCACACGTCGCACGTGTCCCGACCGCCCGGGTCCGCCCGGGACGGACGGGAAACCGCCCGGGGCTGACGGGAACCACCCGGGACCGCTCGGGACTGAACGGGACTGAACGGGACTGAAGCGTTTTTCAGTCGCTGTAGTGGAAGCGGACCCGGCTGCCCAGCCAGACCGTGCGGGTCGTCTCCAGCAGCCGGTCGTCGGCGAGGCGGGACACCGACCAGATGACGAACAGGGGCGCTTCCACCGGTGCGTTGAGCAGTCGCGCCTCGGCCGCGTCCGCCGCGCCGACCTCCAGGTAGTGGTTGGTGTCCGCGGGGGCGAGGCCGTAGTGCTCCTGGAGGGTGCGTGAGAGGGAGCCGCTCACCAGCTCCAGGTCGCCGAGACCCGGGGCGAGGCGCTCCGGGAGCCAGGAGTCGGTGAGCCCGATCGCCCGTTCGTTGACCACGTGCAGCCGCTTGAGATGCAGCCGGGCAAGGGCCGCCTCTTCCGCGCCGAGGAGCCTGGCCAGCTCGTAGGGCTCGGGCTGTGCCGGCTCGTCCCGCAGGTGGACCGACCTGGCGGAGAGTCCGGCGGCATGGAAGCGGTCGCGCCACGGCACGGTGAGGTTGAGGTCGTGCTGCACCGGCTCGGGCCGTTCCGCGACGAAGGTGCCCGAGCCCTGGCGTCGTTCGATGTACCCGTCCGAGACCAGGGCCCCCAGGGCCTGCCGGACGGTGATGCGGCTGACGCCGTACAGCTCGGCCAGTTCACGCTCGGTGGGCAGTCGGAAGGACGCCGGGAGTTCCTGGTCGATCTGCCGGCGCAGGTCCCGCTGGACCTGCGCCCATGCGGGCATGGGCGATGTGCGGTCTACCGGACGTGCGGACCTGAGAACTCGGTCCTTCGTCCCCCCGCTGACGGCGGACACAGGCATGACCCTTTCGGACCGTGGGCTTCATCGCCCACACCGGAGAATTGGTCTCAACTTTATCACCTATTCGGCCTGCCCGTCGGGCGTTCCACTCCGTCCGCCCACTTCGCCGGACGGGCGGAACCGTCAGGCGTCGAGCTTGATGTGCGAGGCGTCCATGTTCACGGCACCGCCGCGGAAGGGCGGGCGCCCCCAGCGCTGTGCCGCCCCGTGGGCGAACCAGGTGCCGGCGACGGCGACGGCCAGGTCGAGGACGAGCGGGTGGTGCGCGCCGGGCAGGTCCGAGGCGTCGATCTGCCGGATGATCTGACCGGTACCGCGCAGCGCCTCGGCGAGCCGCTCGAACCGGCCCCGGCCGTGCCGGCCGATCAGCTGGAGTGTGAGGTGGGGCTCGGGACCGATGAAGTAGTCGACGTGGCCGCTCTCTTCCAGCGGCACGGTGCGGACGGCCAGCCCGCACGCTTCGATGATCTTGAGGGACCAGAAGTCCGCGCCGGAACGCAGCTCCGGCAGGGAGAGCACGGACACCGCGCCGGGCGGGTTCTCCGGCAGGCTCTCCACCTCCTCGTCGACGAGCGCGCCGATCCGGTCCAGGGCGGCGGCGAGCGCGCTGTTGACGGAGGCCGTGTCCGTGCCGCACACCGAGGCCACGCCCTGGGCGAGCATCAGGTGGCCGGCGCAGGGCACCGTCTCCTCCACCTCCAGTGAGGGCACCGACTGCACGCTGTCCGCGCAGTCGGCGAGCGGGGAGTCCGGCCGCGAGGTGACGGCCACCGTCCTGAGTCCCGCCTCCCGGGCGATGCGCAGCGCACGCACGGTGGCGCCGGAGGTTCCGGAGTGGGAGATGCCGACCAGTGTGTCGCAGCCGGCGGGGACCGTGCCGCTCCACGTGACGTCGCCGGCCGACAGGGCGCGGTGGCCGAACGCGGTGGCGACGAGACCGGAGGCGAGGGAGTCGCCGGAACCGACGAAGACGGCGCGCCCCGGGTCCGGGACGGCGCCGGCGGTGACGGCGGGCGCCGTCAGCAGGGCGGCGCGCAGGGCGTGGCGCTCGGCTGCGGTGTTCATGGGTCAGTTCTCCTTGAGTGTGGTGATGCCGGCGTGGGGGCGGGAGAGGGCGGCTGCATCGAGGAGGGCGCCGGGCCCCCAGTCGGCGAGAGCGGTACGGGCGACGGAGACCCCGAACGCCGCGGCCTCCACGAGGCCGGCGCCGCCGGCCAGCGCGGCCACGACGGCACCGGCGGAGGCGTCGCCGGCGCCGGTGGTCTCCACGACCGTCACCCGGCTGTCGCGCACCGACCAGGTGTCGTCCCCGGTGACCACGTACGCCCCCTCCCTGTCGAGCCGGGCGATGACCGGCACCCGCAGAGCGGCGGCCAGGTCCCGGGCGGCACGGCGTGGATCACGGTCCACCAGCGTCAGTTGCACGCGGCTCGGGAGCAGCACGGTCTCGGCGGTGGTGACCGCGCGCAGATGGCCGGTTCCGTGGCGGGCGACCAGCGTCTGGTGCGGATCGAGGCCGACGAGTGTGCCGGGCGCCGCGGCGGGCCGCCGTGCGGGAGAGGAGGCGACCAGCCCGTCCAGCCCCTCGAAGAACGCGGTGGGCGGCTCGGGCGAGGTCTCCTCCTCCTCGTTCTTCTCTTCCCGGGGGCCTTCGAGTTCGGTTCCGGCCTGCGGGTGCTGACTCACGATGCGCCTGCCGTGTGCCGAGTTGAGGATCCACACCGCCGGCACCGCCGGCACCGCGGCGCAGTGGCCGAGGTCCCAGCCGAAGCGGTCGAAGAGCGCCGCGAAGCGCGGATCGTCACCGGGCAGCGGACAACTCACCCTGACGTCCGTTCCCGCCACGAGCCGGGCGCCGAGTGCCGCGTAGAGGCCGGGGCCGCCGAGGCAGGAGAAGCGCGCTCCGCGGGGTTCGTGCACCAGGTGGTCGACCGACAGGCCGGCGTGGACGCCGACCAGGGTCACTGGCCGAACCGCGAGAAGGCGTACTGCACGGTGCGATCGCGGGGCCCGTCCAGCTCCAGCAGGTACACGCCCTGGCTGTGGCCGATGCCGAGTTCACCGCCCATGACCGGCAGCGTCAGGGACTGGGTGCCGAAGACGCAGCGGACGTGTGCGGCGGCGTCCTGGGGTCCGTCGTGCAGGTGCACGAAGGGCCGGTCCACGGGGATCTGGCCCTCGATGAAGAGCCTGATGTCGTGCAGGGTCGTGCCGTCCACACCGGAGTTGAGGATCAGGGTGCAGGTGGTGTGCGGGAGGTAGACGGTGAGGGTTCCGTCGCCCATCCCGGCCGGAACCGCTTCGCGAAGTCGCGGAGTCAGATCGGTGTATCCGACCGGAGCGGCGAAGCCTTCGGCGGGCTTGGTGTCGACGGTGAGCTTCTGCCAGCCGCCGATCGCGGAGGTGGTCATGTCTGGGACGCCTTTCGGTCCGGGGGTGTGCAGGGTCCCGCGCTCAGCGCGCGGAAGTCTGGGTGATCAGGGCGCCGTCGGCCTGGAAGGCGCCGCGTTCGACGAGGAATCCGGCGCCTCCGCCGAGGTCGTCGCCGTTGGCGGTCAGCCTGGGGGTTTTGTCGACGACCAGGGTCAGTTCGGTTCCCCGACAGCGCAGTTCGACTTCGTAGGGGTGGTCGAGCCGGTAGGGGAAGGCGGTCTCGGCGAGCACGGTGCGTACGCCGTCGTGCTGGCGGAGCAGCTGCAGTCGGTCGCCGCCGGTGAGGACGCCGGCCTGGAAGCGGCGGTGTCCCCGGCTGCGTACCACCAGTCCGGCGGTCTCGTGCAGGGAGAGGACGAGTCTGCTGGCGATGGCGTAGTCGGTCCAGTCACGGGTGCCGGTGGTGACGAGGCCCAGGGAACCGGGGTGGGACACGGAGTAGGTGGCGGCGAAGTCGGCCTCGAAGTTCTTGGCCGAGCTGACCCAGGGGGCCAGGGCCGCCGGGGTGGTGTCCCAGATCGAGGTGAGCAGCAGGCCGCTCTGCTCGAAACGCACGGGGGCGCCGTGCCAGTCGAGTTCGTGGAGCCGGACCTCGACCGTACGTTCGTCGGCGTGCGGGTCCGGGGCGGCCAGGGCGAAGCCGATCCGGAAGGGTACGTGGTTGCCCACGGCGGGCACCCGCCAGTTCAGGACCCGGGGCTCGCCGGCCAGAGCGGTCGGTGCGCCGTACCGGGTGGCGACCGGGTCGCCGTCGCCGGTGGCGTAGAGCGCGTAGGGACGCACCCGGACGCCCTGGTGGGCGCTGGAGAGCCGGGCGGTGACGGTCTGTCCGGGATACAGGGCGGGACTCGCGACGGTGGAGAAGTGTCCGCTGGTCTCGGCGGGGTCGAGGAAGCAGGGGGTGGACACGTGAGCGGCGCCGGGGCGGCCGCCCGTGAAGCGGATGAGCAGACCGCCACCGGCGGCGCCGGGTCCCCCCAGGACCGCGGGTACGTCGGTGTCCGGGTGGTGGGGGCAGGGGGTGAAGCCCTGGACCGACCCCGGGTAGCGGAAGGTGTAGCGGGGGCGCCGGGGCGGCGGGGCGCCGCCCGCGAGAAGCACGGCCGAGGAGATGATCCGGTCGGCTTCCCGGGTGGCGTCGGTGACACAGTCGCCGCCGTCGGCGGTGACCACGAGCATCCGGTCCGCGACCCGGGTACGCAGGTCGGGGACGGCGTCCGAGGTGCCCTCACCGGGCCCGCCGAGCGCGTCGAGCCCGAGGCGTACGCCGTTCAGGCAGCCCACCGTCCCCGCGTTGCTGTCGGTGTCGAAGCCCACCGAGGAGGCGATCGTCACCGCGCGTTGAAAGCTGTCTCCGCCGCCGATGAGGGCGCCGAGGGACATGGCGAGGTTGGACAGTGCGTGGCAGGGGCCGGGGTAACGGGCGTAGCCGTGGTGTTCGTCGACCCAGGCGCGGATGTCGCGCCAGTCCTGGTCGGCCGAGCAGTGCGCGCGGACCTGGTCCAGCAGTGCGCGTACGGTGCCGGACCCCACCAACGGGGCCGCGGTGTCCAGCAGGACGTCGAGACGGGCCTCGTCGAAGGCGAGCGCCCGCAGAGCGGCCAGCAGCCCCGCCGACTCCAGGGCGTCGCCGTCGTGGCTGACGGAGGCGGCGGCCCGGGTGAGGGCGATGGCCCGCTCGGGGTCACCGGGGCACATCAGGCCGAAGGCGTCGCTGAAGATCTGTGCGCCGATCTGCTCGGACAGGGTCCGGCCGTTGCGCGCGGCGCTGCCGCTGTCCGGAGCGGGGATGCCGCGCAGCAGGTTGAGGAAGGCGGTGTGCTCGGTGGAGCGGCCCATACCGCCCCACCAGAGGATGGTGCGGTCCTCGACGATGTAGTTGAGCCAGGTGTCGCCGAAGTCCGCCGGGCCCGGGACGCGCCCGGGGTTGTCGAGAACGGCGCGGGCGAACGCGAAGGTGCCGGAGATGTCGTCGTCGGCGACGATCAGCGGAACCCCGAGCTCCCTGTCAACGTAGGTGGACACCTCGCCGAACCGTTCGGTGATGTCGCGGTACGGCCAGCCCTCGACGGGACGGCCGAGGTACACGCCGATGATCTTGCCGAGGACTCCGGAGTACACCTTCTCGGCGTAGCGCTGCGAGGTCGTGTCAGAGGTCTTCATGTCAGCGGTCTTCATGTCAGCCCTTCACCGCGCCGCCGGCCATACCGTCCACGACGTACCGCTGGAGCGCGATGAAGATGCCGAGCACCGGCAGGATCAGCATGAGGGCACCGGCCATCATGGCGCCCAGCTGGGTGGAGAAGGTGCCGTTCATCGACAGGAATCCGAGGGTGACGGTCTGGTCGGCGGGATCGTGCAGGAAGGTCGAGGAGATCAGGAAGTCGTTCCAGGCGTTCAGGCCGACGATGACGCCCACGGTGATCAGTCCGGGACGGACGACGGGCAGCAGGACGCGCCGGATCATCTGGAAGAGGCCGGCGCCGTCGACCAGGGCGGCCTCCTCCAGTTCCTTGGGGACCTGGAGGAAGAAGGTGCGCATCAGGAACGTCGCGAAGGGCATGTTGATCGCGGCGAGGATCACCCCGACGACGAAGACGTTGTCGAGGAGGTCGAGGGCCGCGGCGCCGGCGTAGAGCGGGAAGATGAACAGCTGGATCGGGACGGTCATGGCCATGGTCAGGTAGACCATGACGGCGGGCCAGATCCGGATCTTCTGCCCGGCGAGGACGTAACCCGCCATCGAGGAGCAGAACAGCACCACCACCACCGTCGTACCGGTGAGCAGCACACTGTTGAGGAAGCCGCTGCCGAAGGCGCCGTACTCCCAGGCGGTGCGGAAGTTGGCCAGGCTCAGGGAGTGGGGGAGGGCGAACGGGTTGCCGGTGAGGGCCGAGTCCGACTTGAAGCTGTTGAGGAGGACCAGCAGGAGGGGGAAGAGGGCGGTGGCGGCGAACACCAGGAGCACGATGTGCGCCACGAGGTTCTTGGAATGCTTCTTCATCAGGTCAGCTGCCTCCGGCTCATCCAGGTGTAGACGCACGAGGCGATCAGTCCGAAGAAGCTCATGATCACTCCGACGGCGGACGCCTTGCCGAACTCGAACGCGGAGAAGGCGAAGGCGTAGGCGTAGGTGCCCATGACCTCGCTGGAGTGGGCCGGGCCGCCCTGGGTGAGCAGATAGACGTAGTCGAAGGCGAGGAAGGAGAAGATGACGGTCATCACTCCCATGAGGAGCAGCGTGGGACGGATGCTCGGCAGGTAGACGTGACGGAACACCTGCCAGGCGTTCGCTCCGTCGACGATGGCCGCCTCGACCTGTTCCACCGGGGTCTGCCGGAGTGCGCCGAGGTAGACGACGGTGAGGAAGCCCCAGTAGTGCCACATATCCACGGCGGCCGCCGCGTAGAGCGAGCCGTGGAGACTCGATAGGGGTGAGGTGACGTGCAGCCCGGCTCCGTTGAGGGCGGCGACCACCCCGCCCTCCGGGCTGTAGATGATGCTGAGCCAGACCAGCGCGTTGACGACCGGCGCCAGCACGTAGGGCATCAGGTAGACGACCTGGTACAGGGTGCGGGTCCGCCGGCGGCGCAGCAGGAGCCAGGCGGTCAGCAGACCGACGATCGCGGGCAGGGTGAGGAACAGCACCACCCATATGACGTTGTTGCGCAGGGCGGTGGCGAAGACGGGATCGTCCAGGATCGCCGTGAAGTTGCGCAGGCCCACGAAGGAGGCCTGGAATCCGGTGCCGTTCCAGTCGGTGAAGGAAGCCAGAGCGGTGAGGACCCCGGGGACGACCACGACCAGCGCGGACAGCAGAAGTGCCGGGACGACCAGAAGGTGGTTGGCGAGGGAACGCCGCCGCCGGTAGCCGCCGGTGCGGGGAGCGGAGGCGGGTGGCTGGCGCCTGGTCCGGGGCCTGGGGGCCACCGAAGTACTCATGCGGATACACCTCCGGTCGCCGGGCGTGGGGTCACTGTGGTGATCGCGCACCCGGCGGCACTGGGTCGACGGTGCGGACAGGTCACGAGGCGGGCTCGGGGACCGGCGGGACGAGCCCCTTGGCCTTCTCGGCGGCGAAGGTGGTCTGGATCTTCGCCAGGAAGTCCTCGGCGCTCTCGGTGCCCAGCCAGACGCCGTCCACGTCGGTGAAGGCGGTGGCGGTGGCCGGCGGGAAGAAGGTGCCCGCGAAGAAGCCGTAGTCGCCCTGGTTCACGCTCTGGATCGTGTCCTTGGCGGAGCGGACGAAGGCCTTGGACAATCCGGTGTAGGAGTCGGGGTCGAGGTCGAACTTCTTGAGCGGAACACCCCAGTAGCCCGGCCAGGTCCTGTTCATCTCCCGGGCGAACTTCTCACTCATCATGTAGTCGATGACCTCGGCCGCCCCGTCCTTGTCGGCGGAGTGGGCGTTGATGGACAGCGACGCGGTGGTGCCGAGGGTGCTGCTCGGAGAGGGCAGCCCGGCACTGATGTTGGGGAACGCGGTGAAGCCGAGGTCGGAGGTGTTGCCGGCCTTGTCGTTGAAGTAGGAGTCGGCGAACTGGAAGGCCAGGGTCGGGCCGAAGAAGAACGGCGACCTGCCCTGGGCCAGGAGCTGCATCGACTCCTGGAAGTTGAGGTTGGAGTAGTCCTTGCCTCCGAGGTAGCCCTTCTTGTAGAAGGCGGCGGACCGCTCGACGGCCTTGAGGATCTTCGGGTCGGTCCATTTCGTGTCGCCCTGCAGGGCGTCGTACACGGTCTTGCCGCCGGCCACATGGGTCAGGAACATCGAGATGTAGTTCTGGTTGACCGGCTTCCAGCCCTTGTTGCCGGTGACCGAGGGGTAGAGGCCGGCCGCCTTGGCCTTGTCCATGACGCCGGTGAGCTGCGCGTAGGTGGTGGGCACGCCCGCCCCGAGCTTGTCGAGGACCTTCTTGTTGTAGAAGATGCCGATGTTCTCGAGGGAGTTCGGCAGCGAGTAGAGCTTGCCCCGCATCGTTCCCGACTCGTACATCGGGGCCAGGATGCGGTCCTTCCAGCCGTACTTCTCGGCGTACGGGGTCATGTCCGCCAACTTGCCCTGGACCGCGTAGGCGGCGGCGAACGCGGGGCCGGAGCCGTAGACGACGTCGGGGCCCTTGTTGGCCGAGAGGGCGACCTGGACGTTCTTGTCCACGGCGTTGTTGAAGGTGACCTGGAGCCTGTACTTGTTCTGGGACGCTTCGAAGCCCTTGACGAGCACGTCCCGCATGGTCTTCTGCTGCTGGGGCGAGGCACCCCAGAACCACATCTGGAGGGTCTTGCGTCCGCCGCTCTGCGTCGAGCCGCCTCCCCCGCATGCGGAGAGCACCAGGCCCGCCGCGACCACTCCCGCTCCGACGACTCTGAAGCGCAGTCTTCTCACGTGCAGCTCCTTCGTTACAGCGCCTTCGCCCTTGCGGGCGAGCAGTTGGGGAACCGCCAACCTCTTTGTTATTGGTACGGTTTCTATGACCATAGGACCAACGTTGTTTGGGTGTCAACGATTTCCGGCCAGCCCCCTGTTACATCTCCGGTCCCTCTGTTACGTCTGTGGAAACGGGCCCCGGGAGCCAGGAGGCCCGGCCGTCGGACGCCGCTCGCGCCGCGTCCAGCCGGGCCAGCCACGCCACCCC
This sequence comes from Streptomyces sp. NPDC004542, assembly GCF_040610035.1. Classification (NCBI taxonomy): domain Bacteria; kingdom Bacillati; phylum Actinomycetota; class Actinomycetes; order Kitasatosporales; family Streptomycetaceae; genus Streptomyces; species Streptomyces sp. NPDC004542. The sequence continues at coordinate 84,212 of NZ_JBEXLP010000018.1, read as the reverse complement.
CCGCAGGGCCACCTCGATGGCCGCCGTGTGCCCTGCTCCCGCGGTGAAGGGCCGGCCGGCGAGGACGTTGTCGGCGACCGAGCAGACCGAACCGCCCCGCTTGCCGAACAGTGCCGCCAGGGTGACCACGGCGGCCGACTCGCGGTCGCCGTTGAGGATCCCGGCGCGCGCCCAGGTCTCCAGGATGTCCTGGTGCCATGGCTGGAAATATGCGCCCACCCCCGGGCGGCCCACCCCGACGAAGTCGGAGTCACTGGAGCGAGTGACCCCCTGGTGGTACGCGCACCCCAGCTCCTCGGCGGCCAGGGACATCGCGAGGACGACGTCGTGGTGGACCACGGCCGGATAGGAGGCGGGAACGTACGCCCGGGTCATGCCCTCGTCGCGGACCACGCCCGTGCTCACCACGATGTCTCCGGGCGCCGCCTTGGGGTGGATGCCTCCCGAGCCGCCGACCCGGACGAAGGTGTCGGCCGCGGTGAACTCCAGGAGTTCGTGCATGATCAGCTCGGCCTCGGGTGAGCCGCTGCCACCGGAGACCACCGTGACGGGGACACCCTGGTGAGAGCCGGTGCAGGTGGTGAACATCCCTGAACGGCCGATCCGTTCGGGGCGGTCGAGGTGCCCGGCTATCTGTTCCGCGGGGTCGTCCTCATAGCCGCACAGCGGGTCGCGCACGGTGATCAGCACATAGCGTGCCACCCGCTCGGGATCCACGCCCGAGAGTGCGGGCCGGCCCCCGATCAGCAGTCCGCGCCGGGGCAGGCTGTCGGCGAACCGGTACTCGTCGTAGGGCCGGGCGGGGTTCCAGTCGTGGTCGGCCATGGATGCCTCCGTCAGGGGATCGGGGAAACGGTGACGTGGTCCGCGGCGCGCCGTACGGCGGACCGGGCCACGGGGTCGGCGGCGGGAGTGCCGTACCGGGCGATGGTGTGGGCGGCGGCGGACGCCGCCGCCCGGCCGGCCGCGGCGGCGTCACCGGTCCTGGCCCAGGCGGCCAGAAAGGCGCCGGAATACGCGTTGCCGCCTCCGGTCGGATCCGTGACCGGCCCGGGGGCCACGCCCACCCGCCAGCGCCGGCCGGCCTCCTGGACGACGGAGCCCGCCGCCCCGCAGCGCAGCACGGTCACCCCGGCCGCGTGGTGCAGCCGGCCGAGGGCGGCCAGCGGGTCGGCGAGGCCGGTGAGCGCGGTCGCCTCGGCCGCGTTGAGGGACAGGACGTCCACCCCTGCGGCCAGTTCGAGAACGCTCGAGCGCAGCTCCGGCCGGCAGGCGTTGGCCGCGATCTCCCACAGCACCGGCCCCCGCAGGCGGGGGCGGGCCTCGGCCAGCTCGGTCCAGAACCGCTCCTCGGTGTCGTGGAAGAGGTAGGCGCAGGCGATCCGGTCGTCCGGGAGCGGGAAGCAGCTCGGGTACGGGGTGTGCGCGGCGAAGTGCTCGTCGCCGTACACGGAGGTCTCGGAGCGCTCTCCGTCGGGCCGGTACCTGACCTGGGTGACCGGACTGTGTTCGCCGACCTCGAACAGGCCGGAGGGGTCGACCCCGTGGTCGCGGCACCACCCGGTGAGGCGGGGAAGGTCGGCCCTGCCCGCCCCCGACACGAGGACCGCGTGCCCGGGTCCGGTCACCAGGCTCGCCCCCACGGCCGCGTAGGCCCCGGCCCCACCGACCGCACGGGCCCGGAACCGGCCGTCGGGGTCGTAGACCTCGTCGGTCACGACGTGTGAGAACACCGCCAGGAGACTGCGTGTCACTTCGACCCCTCCGCTCCACACCGCCATTGAAACTTCTTGTTGTTATATCTACCATACCTTTCACTCCGCAGTTCCGCCGGAACGACGGACACCCACCGCAGGAGAGGCGCGGATGAAGAACCTTCTGATCGACACGGATCCCGGCATTGACGACGCCCTCGCGATCGTGCTCGCCCTCAAGTCCAAGGGCCTGCGCACCCGCGCGGTCACGGCCGTCACCGGCAACCTGCCGTCCGACCGGACGGCCGCGAACGCACTGCGCGTCCTGGACCTGCTCGGCAGGGACGACATCCCGGTCGGGCAGGGCCCCCTGCTGCCCCTGGACGGCGACTATCCGGTGGACCCCTTCTCCCACGGCAGCGACGGCCTGGCGGAGTCCCACTTCCCGCCGTCCCGCCGCGCCGTCGACCCCCGTCCGGCCGCCGAGCTGATCGTGGACACCGTCAACGCCCACGCCGGCGACATCTCCATCGCCGGGCTGGGACCCCTGACGAACATCGCCCTCGCGCTGGAGATCGACCCGTCGCTGCCCGAGAAGGTCGGCGAACTGGTCATCATCGGAGGCTCCTTCGGGCTGACCCCCTACGCCTGGTCCCAGGCCACCGGGGACAACCCGGTCAGCGAGTGGAACATCTTCGTCGACCCCGAGGCAGCCCACCGGGTCTTCCGGGCGGGATTCGACCTGGTGGCCGTCGGACTCGACATCGCCACCCACCCGCGCATCAACTTCCGGCCCGCGGACCTGGACCGGCTGCGCGGGTCCGACACCCCCGAAGCCGCTCTCGCCGCACGCGTCGTGGACTTCGTCAACGGCCGCGGATACCAGTCGTACTGTTCCCTGATCGACAGCGTGGCCATCGCCGCCATCGCCGATCCCAGCCTCGTCGAGTCCGTGGAGGTCCGCTGCGACGTCGAACGGCGGGGCGAGCTGACCCGAGGCATGACCGTCGTGGAACGCCGCGCCCACCACGGCAGGGAGGACATCCCCACCATCAGAGCCGTCTCCAGCCTGGACTTCGACCGCTTCCTCGACCTGGTGACGGGGGTACTCAGTGAGCCCCGTCCCTGACCCCCGCGCGGACCGTCTGCCCCGGCCGCTCAGGCGACGGGGGTGGCCCGGACGCCGTCCGCGTCGTACCGTTCGGTCGACTCGCGCAGGACGGCCCCGCGAGAGCTTCCCGAGTGGGCGTTGTCCTGCGTCGCCCCAACCCAGCAGCTGCCCAACTTCGACGACGGGATCATCTCGGCCGACGAGCTCGACGAGGAGCTCGCCGACTGGTCAGAGGGGATCTTCCGACTGCGGGGCCAGCAGTTCAACCTCGCCTGGCTTGGCGAAGAAGAAGCCGACGCCGCCCACCAGGAGCACGGCTGGACGATCGACTGATCATCCCTGCCTCACCGCGACGGAACTGGGGACGTTCATCCGTACGCAGCTGGGGAGGAAAGTCCGTACGCCGACACCCGGCGAGCGGCACCCGTGACAGGAGCGCCGCCAGCTCGGTGGGAGTGGGCAGTTCGGCCCAGTCCGGGGTCGCTCTGGTCGTGGAACGGAAGCGGATGGCAACTGGCGGTCGGATACCTGGTGGTGGGACTCGGCTCCGGCACATGACCCAGCCGCCATTGAGTGTGGCGATTCGCCAACGGGAGCGACAGGCCCGAACGGCCGCGCCCATCGGCGCCGGCCGACGGGCGCGGTGCGAGATCGGTACCGCCGCGACGTAGCGCTACCGGCGCAGAGCACTTTTTTCAGCTGCTGCATGCCTGGGCGAGAAGGTTCGTCGGTCCCTTCTGCGTGGCCCTGAGTTGCGGGAATGCGCTGGTCGGAACCGGGTCGGTGCGGGATGCTGCACGCGTGATCGAGCGAGAAGCCGCCGTTCGGGCTGTCGAAGAGCAGTTGGAGCGCGACTATCAGCAGTGGCGGGCTGTGAGCGCCGACGCGGTGAGAATGGTGGTGGTCCGTGTCGAGGAGCACGAGCTGGTGTGGATCATCTCCTGGCAGTCCGAGCAGTTCGCACGCACTGGGAACGCGAAGCACATGCTGGTCGGCAATGGGCCGTACCTCGTCGACCGCGTCGACGGGGGACTCCACCAGATCGGCGTCGTCTCCGCGGTGACCGGGGAGTGGGAGGCCGACTACCGGGCTCGGATACGTGGGTTGCCGGTGCGCACTGCAGTGGACGATCTACACGATGCGCTCCGCGGAGTCGCCGCTACCCGCGGACGGATGCATGCGGTGCGGACACTGCGCCAGAGGCTGCCCATGCTCTCGCCCGCGCAAGCCCTCGAGTACGTGAGCGCGTTGCTGGAGGGTGATGCACCCGCCCGCCTCGTGGCCGTCGCCACCGAGGAACTCGTGGAGCTTGTCAACCCGGTACTTGCGGTGAAGACCGTTCTGAGCGGGGCGGCAATCCGAGCCGGCCAGAGATCCGAAGGGTGACGGGAACGCCAGTCGGCGTGCCGATCGCGCATCCGGTCCCGTCCTTGGGCAGCGCTTACACAGAGGCAAGGAAGTCCCGGACCGCGTCCGCGAAGCCGACCGGGTCGTTGGCATACAAAAAGTGGTCCGTTTCCAGTTCGACGAGACGGGTGCCGGGCCGCCGGGCCGCCATCTGCTCTGCCTGCCTCGCCGACAGCACACCTCCCCGGGCACCGCGCACCAACAGCGCCGGGCAGGCGGAGCCGGTCCAGTCGCTCCAGTGGTCGCCGTGCACCTGTTCTTCGGACACGTAGATGTCCCTGGGGTGGAAGTGCAGGCTCCAAGTACCGTCCGGCCGCTCGCGAACAGCGGATCCGAGGAAGGCGGCGAACGGGCCCAGCCGGGCCACGAACGCCTCCCGGGTGGGGCACGTGCCCTGCGGAAGGTCCAGCACGAACGCCAACGGGTTCCTGCCGTCCAGGCCGAGCTCGGCACAGCCCTCGCCGTTGACCAGCGCGGTCACGCGCTCGGGATGGCGAGCGGCGAACTGGTAGGCGTTGATCGCGCCGAGGGAGTGGCCGAGAAGAGCCGCGCGGTCCAGTTCCAGGTGGTCCATGAGGGCCTCCAGGTCGGCGAGGTACCCCTCCCTGCTGTAGGCGGCGGCCCGGCCGGAGTCGCCGTGGCCACGCTGGTCGGGCGCGATGACCCGCCAGTCGGGAGCCAGACGGGCGGCGAGACCTGCGTACGACATGCCCTCGGACATGTGTCCGTGCAGAGCGAGCAGCGGGCGGCCCGGCCCGCCGAAGTCCACGTAGGACAGGGTACGGCCGTCGATGGTGAACGCGGAGCGCCTGCCGGTGTCGGTGTCGGTCTTCATGGGTCCACCGTAGACCACTTCTATACGGATGTACAAGACGAACGTACAAGACAGATGTGTAATACGTTTGTATGAATACTGAAGGCCGAATTCGGCACCGTCCTGGTGATCGTGGACCGGCCCGCCGGGCCGTGTGCCTGGCCTACTCGCGCTTCGCCGTCGGACACCCTGCCCTCTACCAGGCGATGTTCGTGCTGCCCACAACTGAAGTTCGCTCGGCGATCCTTCGGAGCAGTGCCTTGTCCGAGAGGGCGGCCGGGTTGAGGGCCACCGCGACCGCGGGGGTGAGGGGGTGTCCGGCGAGCACGTGGCGGATGGCGTCAAGCGGGACGGGACGTTCGTAGTAATCCTCGAACCATGACCGGACGGCTTCGGGCGAGCGGTCCGTGAGGAGGTGGAAGAGGAAGCCGGAGCCGTCTGGGTCTTCGCTGCCCGCGGGAAAGGCGAGGGTCGAGCCGGTGCGCCAGACGGGGTCGCCGGTCGCCTGCCACAGGCAGGCGGTGACCCGAGGAGCGTCGATGCCCTCGTCATGGAAGGCCGGCTCGTCCAGAAGCGGGCGCAACGCCGCAGGCACCTCGTCGATGACACCGGGCCAGACCTGCTCGTCGTCCGTGCCGTACGGACTCATCTCCGACTCGTGGTCGAAGCCGCGTATGAGCACGCCGGCCGGAGTGAAAAGGACGGCGAAGTCGTCTCCAGAGCCGTTGTCCATCAGGGCCGCCTCCACACCGGGGCCCCAAGCGGCGTCGAAGGTGTACCGGCACAACCGCGGATCGTCACCGATCGCCATGTCCAAGGCGGCCAGTGCGCGCAAGTGGGAACGAAGTCGGGCGGGGTCGGGCAGGAGGGCGGCGGTCTCGCGCACAGTGCTCATAGCGCCAGGTAAGCAGCCGCCACTGACAATCCGGGACGGCCGCCGGACAGGGGCAGGGACACCGAGAAGTGACGCCGGCACCATCCCTCTACCAACGGTAGAGGAACGGTGGTGGAGTCGGGGGCCGGCAGCAGATGAGACGAGCATCAAAGCAAGCGTGGCAGCGCGGGACCGGCGCGCCCCCGCTCGCGGCCGAGCACGGCACCACCGTCCGGGCCCTCGTCGAGGACCTCGCGCAGGGCACCCGGACCCGAGTCGAGTACGTCGAGTACGTCGAGTACGTCGAGCGCGCCGCGCCGGCCCGCGCCGAGCTCGCCTCCGCGCTGGGCGCCGAGCGGCCCGGGCTGCTCAGCCACATCAAGGGCTGCGCTTAGGCACACGGCCGCGCCGGCACCGCCGGTACCGGATCCGGACCAGCGCGTGCGGTGCCGGTCGTGGCGAAGGATTCGGTGCCGCCGTGGAGGAGGTGGTCGGGCGTGGGCGGTGGTGTGCCGCCCACGGTGGCTTTCTGGTGGTCAGCCGCGGCGCAGGAGGGTGATCTTCTGCCGGGCGGTGGAGATGGCCTGTGCGAGGTCGGCGCGGGCGGCTTCCTGCTTCATGGCCTGGACGAGCTGGGCCTGGTGGTCCTGGAAGGACACCTTGAAGGCAGGGGTGGGTGCGGCCAGGGCTGTGTCGAGGTAGTCGTCGACGCGCTCGACGACCTTGGCCAGTTCGGGGCGGATGGCCTCGATGTGGTCGGCGATGCCCCGGATCATGTCGCCGGTCTGGGAGATGTCCTCCATGTCCTCGGCCCGGCTGGGCTTCTTCACCCTGCGGCACTGTGCCTTGTAGAGGTCGGCGAGCCACTGGTCGGGCTCGTCGTAGGCGGTGTTCTCCGCGTCGGCGGTGCGGATCTGCCGCATCCAGGCGAAGACCTCCCGGTGGTGCAGGAGCCCGTACAGGGCGAGGGCTCCCATGACGAAGGAGGAGACGATCCCCGCGGCGAGGGAGCCGGCGCTGGTGCCGATCGCCAGGGTGGTGCTGTGCATGGTCATGGTGATCCGTTCACGGGCGCGCCGCCCCGACGGTCGGGGGTGTGCGGCGCGGAAAGAGGATGGTGGGTCCGTGCGAGGGACGCCGGGGGTGGTGTCAGACCCCGGCGAAGCGGCTGAGGCCGTCGACGTCGTGGACGACGAACTGGCGGTAGCGGGCCTCGATGACACCGTGGTAGCGCAGCGTGCGCAGCGCGTTCTCCGTGGTGGAGACGGCGAGTTGGAGGGCTGCCGCGACGTCCTTCTGGCCGGGGCCGGTGATGACGGTGTGCCGGGAGACGCGCGGGTCGGGGACGCCGGCGGTCCTGGCGAGGTGCGCAAGCAGTCGGCTGACCCGTTCCAGGGGCGGGCGGATGGCCATCCCGTAGACGAGTTCGTCGGTGCGGTTGCGGTCTTCGAGGCTGTGCAGGAGGGCCAGGCGCGCCTCGTACAGGCGGCGCTCGGTGAGGGCGTTGAAGTAGCGGGCGGCGCAGGGGATGACGACGGTGGTGGTCAGGCAGCGGGTGTCGACGCGGGAGGTGGGGTCGATGAGCGCGGCCTCGCCGACCAGTTCGCCGGCGGTCCGGAACCGGGTGACCGAGGGGATGCCCGTGCCGGTGCCCAGCGGGTAGCGGTCCTGGCGTACGACGCCTTCGAGGATGATGTAGACGAACGGGTTGTCCGCGCCCATGGGCAGCAGTTCGTCGCGGGTGAAGGTGCGGCTGCGCAGGCCGGATTGCAGCAGCGCGTGCCAGGTCTCGGCCTGCAGGCGATGCAGGAAGCTTCCCTCAGGCTTGCCTTCGTGGGCGTGCAGCAGGTGGGTGGGCCGGGAGACATCGAGGGCGGGAGGCATGGTCACACTCCCCTCGCGACCGGGCGGGCGGGACGCGTCGTCGCGTACGCCCCGTCGAAGGCGCGGCGGTGACGGCGCCTCAGCCACGGCGTACCGGGGCACTCGGGAGGGTACGGCGGCACGGCGCCGTGAGAGCTGGCGATGCTCATCGTGTTCGTCCTTATGGGGTTGATCGGCCTGGGACCCCGCTGTGTCAGCGGGGTCCCAGGTGGTGGGTCCTTCGCCTCTCCGGGAGGTGGTGCGTGCCCGGTGGTGTGGGCCGGGCGGGTGGAGATGACGTTGGAGCGGGATAACGCTACCCCTCGCCACAAGGCCAGAGCTAGTCGCGTTTCCGAAGGCGGCGCGCAGTTGATTCACGCAGCGTCGATCCCCTACCCGTGGGGGATCGGCAGGCCTCAGCCGGAAGTGGAATCCGTAAACCCACTCAATCGATTCCCAGGAATCCCCGTATTCGACATTCAGATATTCATACGAAGACCTCAGAGTTACCCCCGAGTGAGGCCCGATGAGCCTGCGGGTAAACCCGTGTCAAAAACGGGAGGCCCTGGGGCACCACCCCCAGGACCTCCCGGAAAGGGTCCGGACCCACCAGGATCAGACCGGTGCCCAGTAAACACCACGGACCGCGTAAAGGTCACTCCCGATCCGGCGCCATGTCATCTCTACCGCTCCAACTGGCACCGCAAACCCCCCAGCCGAGGGGTTTTGACATGGACAGGACCATATCGGGGCTCGTCAAGGCGGCGCTCCGCAGCCCGGACGTTTCGCCCCTTTTGCGCACCCGGGAGCGCGACGCATCCGCCTCCTGGAGATCCTGAGAGCGCTATCAAATGATAATCAACGTTCAATAGTCAACAAATCTGGTCACCGGGCGCCCGGAGCGGTACCGCCCGGTCGGGCGTAAGTGCGATCATCGCGAGGATTCCCTGGTCTGCCATAATTGATTTCTCAACATTCCACTGGTGGGCTTCAGCGGAAATGCAGGACGCGCAGAAAATACATCCCCCTCTTGTTCGGGACGGGATATCGAACGTCAATCGGCGGCCCAAGCGGTCACACTTCCGAATGTCGACTGATCCACATTGCCGCCCGCCTCCTCCCATGCGCCGGCATCCATGCCGGGCCAGGCCGCTGCACCCGCGGACGGAGCCAAGCCTTTACGACGTCAGTTTCGTTACCCAGGCGCCAAGTTCACGTCGGAAGTAGCGCGGGCATGGACGGTCGAGCGCAAAGATGATCAAATGAGCGCATCGGGTAACGTGCGTCACACTGTGCGCCATCTGGCCGCCAGCGTGTGCTCGCGTACATCCGAAGCACCCCCTCCCCCACCCCGTGCGCGGCACCCTGCGACACGCTCCGTCATACGCCGCCCCGCACCCGGCGCCCTGAAACCGCCACCACCAGGCACCCGGCCCGTCAGAGGTCCCGGACACGGGCGCCACCGCCGGATGACCAGCCCCGGACGTCGCCGCGGCCCTGGGCGAAGCGGCGGGCCTCCCCCGCCGAAAGTCGAGGTCGATGCAAGGGGTCGCCGTCCCGCCCAAGCGGCAACACGGCAGCCGGGTGCCGCATGGTGGTGATCGGAACCGCGCGTGGGTTCGGTGCTGGGACCGGCGAAGGCGCACTGTTCAGTCGGGCCGGCAGGCGCCACCGCCCGAGCCTCACGTGCCCACGCGCTCGGCACGTTCCGGGGCGAGGGCCAGGGCGACGGACTGAGGGCGCGGCCAGAAAGGCAGGTCGCGGTCGACGAGTTACGGACCCTCCGTGAACGCGATGGCGTGGTCGACGGCCCACTGGCGGAACGTGCGCGGCGCCGCCCCGAGGACGTCGGCCACCGCAGTGGTGATGTACGCGGGCTGTCCGACCGCCGCACTCCACGCGGCGAGCAGCATGTCGACGGCCGCGCTGGGCACCGTGCCCTCCCACAGACTTCGGAACTCGTCCGGCGTTATTTCCTCGAATGCGATCCGGCGCCCCAGGGCGTCACCGATGGCGTGCACCTGCGCGGCTTGGGTCAGCGATTCGGGGCCCGTGAGGACGTAGTCGCCTCCGACGTATCGGCCCTGACAGAGCGTCCGCGCCGCGACGGCTGCGATGTCGCGGTCGTCGACCGGTGCCGACTCGGCGGCGCCGTGAGGCCACCGGACGACTTCGCCGGCCCGGATCGCGGGCGCCCACCAGGCCAGCGAGTTCGACGCGAACATCCCCGGCCGGATGATCGTCGACTCGAGTCCGGCGGCCGCGACGAGCCGCTCGATACCGGCGTGCAGCACCGCCATGGGATTGGGCTGCTGGAAGAGGGGGTGCGGCGTCCGGTGCGGGGAGGAGAGGAAGACGACCCGCCGCACGTGGGCTGCCAGCCGCTCGACGACCGCCTCCGCGGTCTGATGCGGGGCGGTCCAGACGAGGAAGACCGCACCGGCGCCGTTCAACGCCGGGTCGAGCGACTCGGGCACGGTGAGGTCGCCGGTGAACACCTCGACCTTCGCCGGCAGCGTCGCCGCCGCATCAGAGCGACGGGTGAGAGCACGGACCGGCACCCCCGCGTCGAGGAGCTGGTCGATGACGAAGCGGCCGACCCGGCCCGTCGCCCCGGTCACGAGCACGGGAGGAATGTCCATCTGATTCATGCCGCCCATGAAAACGTTACTCGGTTAAAAAAGCAACCCGGTCATGAATGTTACGGTGTTCAGATGAGCGAGCCGACGGGACTGCGGGCCCGCAAAAAGAAGCGGACGCGCGACGCCATCGGAGACGCGGCCGTCTCGCTGTTCCTGGAGCGCGGCTTCGACCGCGTCTCGGTCAACCACATCGCCGCGGCGGTCGAGATCTCCAAGCCGACCCTCTTCCGGTACTTCCCCACCAAGGAAGACCTGGTGCTGTACCGGTTTGCGGACCATCAGGGCGAGGCGGCACGTGTCGTACGTGACCGTGAGCCCGGCAGCAAGCCGGTGACGGCGCTGCACCGGCACTTCCGGGCCGGCCTCGACCGGTACGACCCCGTCACCGGCCTCAGCGATCATCCCGAGGTGGTGGCGTTCCATCGGCTGGTGTTCACCACACCGAGCCTGGCGGGACGGCTCACGCGGTACCAGCTCGAGGACGAGGAGGCACTGGCGGACGCCCTCGGCGAAGGCATCACGGCACGCCTGCTGGCCGCTCAGGTACTCGCGGTCCAACGGGTGCTCGCCCGGGCCAACTGGCAGAAGATCGCCGACGGTCGCACCGCCCACGACGTCCACCCCGAAGCCGTAGCCGATGCCGACCAGGCATTCAGCCAACTGCCCTGACAGGCGACGCTCCGGGCCGGAGAAGGCTCCGCGGCTTGGTGCAGGCGCGGCCGGATGGCTCCCTGTGGCCGCCGTCGGATACCGGCCGCACACAGCCCGGTAAGTGCGACAGGGCGACATCGCCCACCGGTCCGCCGAGCGGCTGGCCCGCTCCCCCGTCGCGGTGAGTGTTCGACCGGGAGAGGAAGCCGAACGGCGATGCCGGACATCGCGGAAGAAGGCGTACGGCCCGTCAGCCTCCTGAGGCGACTGTCGGCTTGGCGAGGGCGCTCGACCCCTGCGGCGTGCATCTCGCGGTCCTGTCCGTCAGCGTGGCACAGGCCCGGGCGCCGGAGGGGTCCGCGACCGGGGCCGTCGGGCTGAAGGCATCGACCCCGATGTGCACCCGAGGCCGTCGCGCAGCAGGTGGCGGGCCACCTCGGTGCGGGCCGCGGCGAGTTCGGTGGCGATCCGGTCGGTCCGGCGGGCCTGCGGTACCACCGCCGCCGCCATGGGCTCCCCGACGAGCAGGCAGGCACGCCGCAGGTGGGCCGGCGGGTGGGTGGCGTCGACCTGGAGCGCGCGCCGGGCGCCGGCGCGCCGCTGCCGTTCGTACTCGTGCTTCCGGGGCGGACGCCGCGTACGCGGTGAGCCGGCAACTGAGCCCTCTCGAGCCGCCCCTGCCCCGTCCGGGTCCTCTCGTTCGCCTGGTGCCGGGCTCGCGGGATGTGGCACCGCACGCTGATCCGGCGAGGAGCACCAGGCGGTACGCCCCGGCGGTGGCCCTGAGGCGGCGGGGCTGGTACACCGGACCGCGTTCCTCTACCGGCAGTAGAGGAACGCGGTAGAATCGGGACATGGCAGCAGACGAGACGAGCATCAAGGTGAGCGCGGCCGCGCGGGACCGACTGGCCCAGCTGGCGGCCGAGCATGGGACGACCATCCGCGGCCTGGTCGAGGAGCTGGCACAGAGCACGCCGACGCAGGCCGAATACGCCGAGCGTGCCGAGCTCGCCCGTGCCGAGCTCGCCTCCGCCCTCGGCAGTGCGCCGAGTCCGGAGGCGGAGGCGAAGGCCCGGGCTCTGCTGGAGCGGCTGGGCGCCGCCTCGCTCGGTCCGCGGGCGGCCGCGTAGTGGCGGCGATCGCGGTTGTCCTCGATCACACCACCGCCGTCGCGCTTCACGACCCGAAGGATCCGTTCAACGAGGCGGTCGCCGCGTTCTACGTCCAGGCATCCGGCGGGCTCGGTGATCTGTATGCGCCGGTGCTGTCGCTGACGGCCGGCGACACCGAGCGACCCGGGCTGCTCAGCTACATCAAGGGGCTGCGGTTCATCCGGATCGAGGCGTTCGACACCGACGCCGCGGTCACCGCCACCGAACTGCTGCGCTTCGGGCACTCCTGGGCCGCCGTCCACGCCATCCACGCCGCCCGGCCGTCCGCCGCCCACCCCAGCGGCCGGTTCCTGCTCACTCTGACCCCGAAGGCGTACGCGGGCACCGGCGTCCAGGCCGTCCACCCCGGCCAGTAGCCGCCGACGTCCCAAAGCTGCGTCAGGCCCGCCCGCGCCGGCCCGCCCGGGCGCGGGCCTGGGCAGGAGTACCGGTGGTCAGTTTGACCAGGTCCCTGCCCGCCAGGTCGGTGCCGGCCAGCACCTCGTCGGCCGAGGTGTCGTCCAGCAGGCATACGACGATCAAGGTGTTCGCCGCGACCGCCTCAGCGGCGCTGTCCGCGACCCGTGCACCCTCGGCGGCGAGCGCCGCGGCGCGGGCGGGGGTGCGGTTCCAGACAGTGAGCGGGTGCCCGGCGGCGAGCCAGGTGCGGGCCAGCGCGGTGCCCATCGCGCCGAGGCCCAGCAGCGTGACGGGAGTCTTCTCAACGGTGTTCCGTGGCATGCCGATTAGGCTGGGCGTAGGGCCGGGGGGGGGTGATCAAGTACGCACTTGGTGGTGGGTGGTTACCCCGGGGTGAGCGAGCACGTCAGGAGGGTGGGGCATGACGACGCTGAACCGGCCGGGCAGACCGGCCTCAAGGGGGAGGGATCATGCACAGCAGAACGGTCAGAGCGGCGTGGGCTGTGACGGGCGGGGCCGCGGCTCTGACTCTGCTCATGGCAACCGGGGCCCACGCGGAGGGGAGGGGTGACATCCGGGTCACCGCTGCCGTCGTCAACGGCGGGAAGAATGTCATCATCGGCACGTCCCAGCGCGTCACCTACCCGATCGCCATCACCATCAAGGACAACTCAGGTGTGAAGGGTCTGTCCCACGTCAGCGTCTTCAACAAGAGCAACGGCTGGGAATTCAGCGACTGGACCGACACCACGTGCGTGAAGAAGAGCTCCACCACATCGGTGTGCACGGCCACGATGACCATCGCCCCGCAGTGGCTTCCGGACAGCCTGCCCGAGGACGTCAACCACACGGCGGGCCTCTGGCAGGTCAACGCCACTGTCAAAGCGAACGACGGTGACTACTGGATCGCCGACGACATCGCCGAGTTCAAGATGAAGCGCGCCTCCAGACTCACCACGGACGCCTCACCCGAGCCCGTCGCCAAGGGTGCCAAGCTGACCGTCTCCGGCAAGCTGACCCGGGCGAACTGGGAGGACCTGAAGTACCACGGTTTCACCGCACAGGATGTGAAGCTCCAGTTCAAAGCCGCCGGAGCCGGCCACTACCGCACGCTGAAGACGGTGCGGACGGGCGACGCCGGGAAGCTCAGCACCAAGGTCACCGCCAACTCCGCCGGAAGCTGGCGCTGGTACTTCCCCGGCACGACCACGACCGCGCGCGTCGTGTCGGCCGGTGACGCGGTGAACCTGAAGTAGCGGTGGACACAAGCCCTCGCTCGCAACTCCTAACGGAAAGCCACCGTGCCGCCTGTGGTCTCCTGGTGCCTCGGTCCGGCCGCACAGGCCAGCGGAGGTGCGATCGCCTGGACGTCCGCTCCCTCGCCCACCCATAGCGCGATGAACAGCGCGGCCGTCGCTTCCAGGAGCCCCGCCCGTCCGAGACCGCCGCCGGCCACCGGTTCACAGCCCACGTCCCGCACCAACGCGCGTACACGCGCGACGGCCGTCTCGTCGTCCCCGCAGACCGGCACTGCCAGCGGCCGCCCGTCGAAGACGGGCGGCCGCATGCGCCACACGTCCTCGTGACAGAGGTTGAAAGCCTTGACCACGTGGGCTCCCGGCGCCGCCGCGGCCAGTTGCTGCGCGGCTGAGGGGCCTCCTTCCGTCAGCAGCCGGAATCCCGGGCCGACCGGGTTGGAGCAATCGAGCAGCACCCTGCCCTCCAGGGCCGCGCGCAGTTCCCGTGCCACGTCCGCTCCCGCGCCGAAGGGCAGCGCGGCCAGCACCACGTCCTGGCCGAACTCGGCCGCCGCGCGCAGACCGGCAGCCTTCGCGCTGCCTCCGATGCGCATCGCGAGCCGCTCCGCCTTGTGTGCGTCCCGTCCCCCGATGGTCACCTGGTGCCCGGCCCGCACCCAGTGGGTGGCGAGCGCGTCGGCCATGTTGCCCGTTCCCAGTACGCCGATTCTCATCACACGTTCCCTCTCCGTGTCTGCTTCGCCGTTCCCACCGACGCTAGACTGCGGTTCGGGCACCATGTGGTACGTGACGACCGACGCCTTCCTCGCCGACTGCCGCGCCCGCCTCGCCTTCGACCTGCTCTCCCACACCTGGAACGCCGTGGTGCTCTGGGCCCTGCGCGACGGCCCCAGACGCCCGGTCGAACTACGGGAGCGGATCGGGGGCATCAGCTCCAAGGTCCTCACCGAGACGCTGCGACGGCTGCAGTACAACGGCCTGGTCGACCGGCAGGCACACGCCGGCGCACCGTCACGGGTCGAGTACCGACTCACCGCTCTGGGGCGGACCTTTCTCGTGCCCATCGACACCGTCGGCGCATGGGCCTTCGAGTACGGCGATGAGGTCATGGCAGCCCAGGAAGCAGCATGCGCTCCCGCCCCGCAGCCCCCTCCGCGCAACCGCTAGACCGGTCGACAGCGTGAGCGCGGGCGTCGCCGGCAGACGAGTGCCCAGCCGAAGGTGACGAAGGCTTCGTGGGTGTCGTCGTCCTCGTCGTCCCGGGCCCGGGGGTACGGGTCGGCGGGCTCGTCGGTGGCTCGGGGCGTGGCCGTCCTACGATTCGCCGGCCTGCGTGGTGACGGGTTGCGTGGGACGGTCGGGGAACGGGAGAGGACGTATGCGGAAGCGTTTGCGCCACGGAGCCGGCGCCTGGGGCATGGGCTGGTCAAGACCGGTCTTTCGGAACGGTTTTGACCAGCAGCAGCACCCACCCGGCCCGGTGCCCTCGTCGCCGTCGCCGGGTGGAACCCGTGGCCTACAGCGGCCATCCGGTGTACGCCTCGGCGAGGAGAGTGCGGCCGGCCCGCGACTCGACGACCGAGCGCAGTTCGCCGATCTGGCGCAGGCGGTCGAAATCGCTCGCACCGGGCTCGAGGTGGAGCATGCTCGTCATCCACCAGGAGAAGTGCTGCGCCTTCCAGATGCGGTGCAGCGCGGTCTCGGCGAAGGCGTCCAGCAGGGTCTCGTCGTGGTCGAGGAGCAACGCGCGCAGCGCCTCGGTGAGCACGGCGACGTCGGCGACGGCGAGGTTCATGCCCTTGGCCCCGGTGGGCGGCACGGTGTGCGCGGCGTCACCGACGAGCACGACACGGCCGCGGCGCATCTCGTGCGCGACGAAGCTGCGGAAGCGCAGCACGTCCCGCTGGAAGATGCGGCCCTCCTTGAGAGCGGTGCCGGGGACCCGCGACTGGAGGATCTCCCACAGCTGGTCCTCCGCGTACGCCTCGGTGTCGGTGTCCGGGTCGCACTGGAAGTACATGCGCTGCACCTTCGGGCTGCGCCGGCTGATGAGGGCGAAACCGTTGGGCGAGTTGCTGTAGATGAGCTCCTCGGCGCTCGGCGGTGCCTCGCAGAGGATGCCGAACCAGGCGAACGGGTACTCCCGGAAATAGCCGCCGTACGAACCGGTGACGGCCGCGCGGGCGACGCTGCGCGAGCCGTCCGCGCCGACCACGACATCGGCCTCGATCTCGACCGTGCGGCCCTCCGCGTCCTGGGCGACGACGCGCGGACGGCTCGTGGTGGCGTCCTCGACGCGTACGGCGGTCGTGGCGAAGCGGAGGTACTGGCCGGCGGCGAGACGGGCGGCGATGAGGTCCTTGAGCACCTCGTGCTGGGGGTACAGCCATACGGCCCGGCCGACGGTGTCGGCGAAGTCGATGCGGTGGCCTTCGCCGGCGAAGCGCAGCTGTATGCCCTCGTGTCGCTGCCCGACCGTGCGGACACGGTCCGACGCCCCGGTCTCGGCGAGGATCTCCACGGTGCCCTGTTCGAGGATGCCGGCCCGGATGGTGCTCTCGATCTGCTCACGGGTACGGGAGTCGATGACGACCGATTCGACGCCGCAGCGGTCCAGCAGATGGGACAGCAGCAGGCCGGCAGGGCCCGCGCCGATGATGGCGACGCGCGTACGTACGGGCATGTCCACTCCTTCGTTCGCGGTCTCGAGGGCGACACAAGTGCGCCGCGACAGAGGGAGTTTGGCTCCGGAAAGGACCGCTGACGAGGCTGGTTGCCATTGAACGGGAAGTCGGCTTTCACCGGTGAGCTAGGGCCGCTGCGTCGCGAACGCGGCCGAGATGCCCGACGCCGCGGCGCGGAGCTCCTCGACGGCGGGACGGGTCGGCGCGTGACGGGGCAGCACGACCGACAGCGCGGCGATCACACCCTCGCGCGCCTCTCGTACCGGCACGGCGACACCCGTCGACACGGCCTCGACCGACCCCGGGGCCACGACGACGCCGTCGCGGCGGATGCCGGCCAGCACCCGGCGCAGCCGCGCGGGGTCGGTGACGGTCTCCGGCGACACCGCTTCGAGTGGCCCGGCGAGCACGCGTTCGCGCAGTTCCTCGGGGCCGTACGCCAGCAGGACGAGTCCCGACGACGAGGCGTGCAGCGGCAGTCGGCCGGCGATCCGGGTGATGTTCGCGCCTGCCTTCGGGTGCGAGAGACGCTCGAGGAAGAGCGTCTCACCGTTCTCCAGCACCGCGAGCTGGGTGTGCTCGCGGACGCGGGCCTGGACCCGTTCCATGAAGGGCAGGGCCGCCTGCCGCAGGCGCAGCGCGCGTGAGCCCCGCAGGGCCAGCTCCCACAGCCGCATGCCCAGGCGGACACGCTGGTCCTCGTCCCGTTCCAGCAGCCCGCACTCCACCAGGTCGGCCACCATGCGGTGCGCGGTGGAGGACGGCAGATCCGCACGCCGCCCGATCTCCGTCGCCGTCTGGACCGTGCGGTCGGTGTCGAACGTTTCGAGGATGCGCACGAGCCGCTCGGTGACCGTTTCGCCGGACGGTGAGTTCGCCATGGCCGCCTCCGCTCCGCACCGCAGTGCACGGCATGATACGAGGGTGCGTCGGCGCGGAAAGGACTGCTGGCGCATTTCACCGAGCCCCTGAAATGCCTTCTTCCGATCACCTCGGTGCGCCGACGGGCCGCAGATCGCAGAAGGAAGCCCACTCTCCCGGCGGTAGGCTCGGCGCATGGCCGCATCCGACGCTCCTCCGCCTCCGGTGTCCCGCCGGGTCCGCAGGCGGCGTACGCGCCGCCAGGCGTTCGGCACGTGACGGCGGTCGGCGACGCCCTCGCGCCGCGGGTCCGGCACCGGTACGGCCGACAGAGTGTGATTACTTGCACACGCCGGTAGGCGGCGGGAATAGGAAGCCCGCGCACGCGATTGTTCCCCGCGTACGGTTTCGGGTCCGTCTTCGGGGGCTGCGTTATGCTCCCGTCGGGCCGGTCGACTGCCAAGGAGTCCGTGTGACGTCGCTCTTCACGCCCTATGCGATCAGGTCGCTGACCATTCCCAACCGCATCTGGATGGCCGCGATGTGCCAGTACAGTGCCGAACCCGAAGGCGAGGCGGCCGGTGCCCCCACGGACTGGCACTTCGCGCACCTGGCGGCACGCGCGACCGGCGGGGCGGGGCTGATCATCACCGAGGCCACGGCCGTCAGCCCGGAGGGCCGGATCAGCCCCTACGACCTCGGCATCTGGAACGACACCCAGGTCGCCGCGTTTCGGCGCATCACCGCCTTCCTGAAGTCGCAGGGAGTCGTCCCCGGCATCCAGCTGGCCCACGCCGGCCGCAAGGCGTCGGCCGAACGGACCTGGGTCGACCGCGGCCGGCAGATCCGCCCGGACGAGCCCCACGGCTGGCAGCCGGTCGCCCCCAGCGCCGTGCCCTTCGACGGCTCGGCCACCACCCCGGCCGAGCTGTCCGCGGAGCAGATCCGGCACCTCGTCCGGCAGTTCGCCCAGGCAGCCGAACGCGCGCTGGCCGCCGGCTTCGAGGTCGCCGAGATCCACGGAGCCCACGGCTACCTGATCCACCAGTTCCTCTCCCCGTACAGCAACCACCGCACCGACGAGTACGGGGGCTCCTTCGAGAACCGGATCCGCTTCGCCCTGGAGGTCGTCGAAGCCGTGCGCGCGGTGTGGCCCGAGGAGCTGCCCGTGTTCTTCCGCACCTCCGCCACCGACTGGCTGAGCGAGAATCCCGAGGACGACCGTGAGGGCTGGACCGGCGACGACACCGTCCGCCTCGCCAAGGAGCTCCAGGCCCGCGGTGTGGATCTGATGGACGTCTCCACCGGCGGCATCGCCCCCGACGCCCGGATCACGACCGGTCCGGGCTACCAGGTGCCCTTCGCCGAACAGGTGCGCGACGAGACCGGCCTGCCGGTCGCGGCGGTGGGAATGATCACCGAGCCGGCCCAGGCCCAGGAGATCCTTGCCTCCGGCCGCGCCGACGCCGTCCTCCTGGGCCGTGAGCTGCTCCGCGACCCCTACTGGCCGCGGCACGCCGCCGCCGCGCTCGGCGGCGAGGTCCCCACACCCGTGCAGTACCACCGGGCGTGATCGGGCGGTGAGCGCTGCCGGGCCCCGGTCGGTGTCCTTCTGACCCAGGACGGCCGAGGGGAGATCCATGGCCGCGACGGTGGACCCGGATCCGGCGACGCCCGGGCCGGGTCTCCTCGCCGCATCCCGCCGTAGGGCAGGGCGGGACGCCGCCCTGCCCGCCTCGGCCGGGGCCGGGCGGGTCACCACCCGGCCCCACTCCCGCTGAGCCGGCGGGGCGCGCCGCATCTCGAACACCTGCGCGGACACGGCGGGGAACCTTCTCCGTCGACGGGCGCGAGCAGCACGGTGCCACGGCACCGGGAGCCTCTCGGCGACGGTGCGGGCCGCCCGGGGCAGGGTGGCGCTCGTCACTCGCCGGGACCGGGAATGCGGGGCCGGTGGATGCCGTTGTAGCCCATGTCTGACATGCTCGAGTCAAGCGACTCGGGTGCACGTGAAAGGGGCACCTCATGGCACGCAGCACCACGCGGCCCGTCGTCAAGCTGAGGTCGACAGCCGGTACCGGCGTCACCTACGTGACCCGCAAGAACCGCCTGAACGACCCCGACCGGCTGGTCCTGCGCAAGTACGACCCGAAGGCCGGCGCACACGTCCTCTTCCGCGAAGAACGCTGATCTTTGCCCCTGCCGCCAGGCGGCGGGGGCCCTCAGGAAGGACACCGTCATGAGGCATGGCATCCACCCCGTCTCCCGCCCCGTCCTCTTCCGCGACCGCGCGGCGGGCTTCGAACTCCTCGTCCCCTCCACCGCCCCCGCGCAGCACACGGTCCAGTGGACGGACGGTCACACGTATCCGGTCGTCGACGTCGAGGTCTCGTCGGCGAGCCACCCGTTCTACACCGGCACCTCCCGCGTCGTCGACACCGCGGGACGGGTCCAGCGGTTCGAAAGGCGCTACGGAAGCGCTCCCCAGGCCCGCCGTTGACGGCGGCCCCAGTTCGAACCCGCGGAAGGAGAAAGCGATGAAGGTACGCAAGTCGTTGCGCTCGCTCAAGAACAAGCCCGGCGCCCAGGTGGTCCGCCGGCGCGGCGTGACCTTCGTGATCAACAAGAAGGACCCGCGCTTCAAGGCCCGCCAGGGCTGACAACCGGCACCGCGCACACCAGCGGCCCGACACCGGCGACACGGTGCCGGGCCGCTCCGCGTCCCGCACGGGCACGCCGCCGGCCGGCGCCCGGCGGCAACGGCTGCCCCGCGCCGCGCCGGCGGACGGACGGACAGCGTGAGGGGGTCTTTCGCCGGCTGCGCCGTACTCCGCGCCGGTCGAGCGCGGAACCAAGGACCGCGGAGAGCCCACGTGCAGGTGTCG
The DNA here is from genome assembly GCF_040610035.1 of Streptomyces sp. NPDC004542. Lineage (NCBI taxonomy): Bacteria > Bacillati > Actinomycetota > Actinomycetes > Kitasatosporales > Streptomycetaceae > Streptomyces > Streptomyces sp. NPDC004542. The sequence goes on along the minus strand of NZ_JBEXLP010000018.1, from coordinate 63,896 downwards.
GTGACCGGTCTGGACGACTGACCTGGGACGAGCACCCGGCCGACGGATGTGTGAGCGAGGCGCTGGTCGAGGAACACACCAGCGCGTGCGAAGGAGCTCACGCTCTCCGGTCCGGCCGACGACCCCTTGCTCTTCCCGGCGCAACTGCGCGCGGCGTCGGGTGAGTTGCTAGGCCGGGATTCCGTAGCCGGGCGTCAACCCGATCCGGCGGGTGTCGTGTAACCTCACCCCACCCGCAAGCCGCCGGACGGACCCGCCAGGGCGTCCGGTTCACGGCTTCCGATGCGGTCGCGAGGCGGACGGCGTGGTCCACCCGCGCACTCGATCACCCCCGGCCACAAGGCACCTGTCGCTCCGTCAGGGGCATTACGGCCGGGACGGCAGCTACGGCAACGCGTGCGGACCATCAGGTGCCCGGCTCCGGGCACCTCCCGCACCGCCCGTCATCCGAAGGAGTCCCCGTGCCCCTGCGTCCTCTCGCCATGGCGGCGTCCGCCCTGCTGGCGGCCTCGCCCCTCGCCCTCACCACCCCCGCCACCGCCACCACCCCCGCCCCCGCCACCGCCACCGCCGCAAGCGCGCCGGCGGGCGGCCGGGCATGCTCCCGCTGGACGGACATCGACGGCTTCTCCGACGCACTGGACAAGACGACGTTCGCGGGCGCGCAGGTAGGCGAGTTGTCCGGCCTGACGCCGGACTCCGGCGGACACCTGCTCGCCGTAGCCGACGAGTCCTCCCTCTACACCCTGGACGCCCGCACCAGGCAGCCGTTGTCCGTCCAGTCCCTCACCGACGGCGCCGGACAGCCCTTGGACTCCGAGGCCGTGGCCGTGGACCGCGACGGCACCCGGCTGATCGCCTCCGAGACCGAGCCCTCCGTCGTGCGCTTCAGCCGCTCCGGCGCCTACCTCGGCCGCCTGGACGCCCCCACCGCCCTCCACGTCGCCCCGGCCGGACGGGCGACCCGCAACCAGACCTTCGAGGGCCTGACCCTGCTGCCCGGCGACCACACGCTGGTCGCCTCCATGGAGGGCGCCCTGAGCGGCGACGACAGCGACGTGCGCCGTCTGCAGACCTGGCGGCGCGCAGGCGCGGCGCACGACTTCCACCTGGCGGCGCAGTACGCCGTACGCGTCGACGCCGGACTGAACATCTCCGACATCGCCGCCACGGGTGACGGCAGGCTGCTGATCCTGGAGCGCGGTTTCACCGCCGGCGTGGGCAACACCGTCCGCCTGTACCTGGCGGACCCGACGCACGCCTCCGACGTGAGCGGGACGGACACGGCCGGCGCCGCGTCGGACGTCAGGACCGTCCGCACCACCCTGCTCGCCGACATCGCCTCCTGTCCCTCGCTCGGCGCCACCGCGAAGCAGCCCCAGCCGAACCCGCTGCTGGACAACATCGAGGGCGTCACCGTCACGGGCCGCACCCACGACGGACGGCTGCGCCTGCTGATGGTCAGCGACGACAACGGCAATGCCACGCAGACCACGCGGCTTTACTCGCTCACGACCCGGCTGCCCCGGAGGTAGGAATCGAGCGCGGCCTCACCGCGGGTCCGGGGCAGGCGGGTGGCCGAGGCGGCCGGAGCCGGGGTGGCCCCGCCCCGGCTCCGGCGTACGCGTTCACCCGGGCGGCCGCGCGGCGGGGCCCCTCGTCCGCGCCGCGGCCGGTTCACCGGCGCCGGCCCGCTTCGAACAAAGCGGCGCGCACGTTGCCCCGGCGGAACCGTCTGCGGTACGAAGGGAGCCGTAGGCAACCGTCCTTTCCCGCGCAGCGCACCGAACGGCCACTCACCATGCTCAGCTTGGACCTGCATCCCATCTTCCGGAACAACCGGGACATCGAACTCGCCCTGCGTCAGTTCATCTTCACGGCGCACCGGTCGGGCGAGCCGGTCGCCGAGATCATTCCCGGCAAGGGCACCGGCCAACTGCGGGAGCGCGTCCTGGCGTTCCTGGGGCAGAGACACATCAGGCGGCTGTACGACCGGGTAGAGGTCAGCAGCGGCAACACCGGAAAGGTGCTGGTGCACTTCGCCCGGCGCTGACGCTGGCGCGGGGCCGCCGCTTCGGCCGGACGGCGGCGTCGGACAGCGTTCGATCGAGGCGTTCGACAGTGAATCCAGTCGTTCGGGTTTCCTCGTCAGCGCACCTGGTCGCTCTCCGGACCGATGCCTTTGATCCTGTCCGGAGTTCCGTCCGGGGCGAACGAGTCGTGGAAGGTGAAGGCGTCCGGCGCGGAGCCCTGGTCGTGGAGGTGTTCCAGCCTGGAAACCCCGTCCTGCCAGGTGGGTATCACATCGTCGGAGACCCACCAGAACACGTGATTCGGGTGTCCTGTCCGCTCGAACCAGTCGTAACGCCTGTTCAGCGCCGCTCGGTGCAGACCGGTGTAGACGGCGTCGAAAGCGGGACCCAGGCCGGTCCAGAGTGAGAGGGTCGTGGCCAGGGCGGTGGTTTCCACCGTACGGCCGGCGTACCAGGTCGGTACGGCGAACTCTCCCCACGCACCCCAGTCCGCCTCGAAGAGCATGCCCCGGTCACCGTCCGCCGCTTCAGCACGCGCGAGGTACCCGGGTTGCTGACTGATCTTCCGGTAGACGGCCTCACCGATGTCGTAGAACTCGCGCGTGAGAGGTGCGGGATCGGCGAGAGGCGACTTCAAGACGCCGAATGTGTACAGAGCAAGACGGGGCATGCATCTCTCCCTGGTCGGGGTGCCTGGTGCGAACCCGGTGCGGTGGCTCACGCCTGGAGGGATGAACGAACTCCTGTACGACAGTGGGCGATCGCCGAAGACCAGGTGAAGATAGCCGCCTCTGTGAACCAGGTCGAAGTTGCGTTTTCCCTGCCCACATGGCCTCTTGCACCGGCCATCGCGGGGACTGGGGCGGGGCAGGCCTTGGAGAGCCTGGGTTTGCTGAAGAACCGTGTACGAACTGGCCGTCAGTGGAATCCTGAGGGAGGGGAAACGCACGCGCGGCTGTCGCCGCGGCGGCTGGGGGGAGCGCACGGTGGCTCGTGCTGTCGGGATCGACCTGGGTACGGCGCATTCTGTGGTGAGTGTTCTCGAAGGTGGTGAGCCGACCGTCATCACCGACGCGGAGGGCGCCAGGTCCACACCCTCCGTCGTCGCCTTCACGAAGAACGGTGAGGTGCTGGTCGGTGAGGCGGCCAAGCGGCAGGCGGTGACCAACGCGGAGCGCACCATCTGTTCGGTCAAGCGCCACATGGGCACCGGCTGGACGGTGGGCATCGACGGAACGGACTTCCACCCGCAGCAGATCAGCGCGTTCATCCTGCAGAAGCTGAAGCGGGACGCCGAGTCGTACCTGGGCGAGCGGGCGAGGCGGCCGTCTTCCCCGCCGGACTGACCCAGCGCCGTCTCGACAACGACGTCGTCGAACCGGGGCGCCGAGCACGGCCGCCGTGCCTCCGTCCAGCACGAGGTCGTTCCGTGCCCGGCCGGTGCTGACCGTCCCGGTCACGCTGCCGGGTGCCGCGGGCGGCCCGGTGCGGTCATGCGCGCCCGGCGGGGCGGGGGAACCGGTGGTCCATGCACGGCGCTATGGCCGAGCTTGGGTAGCTTGAGTCGCTTCCTCGGCGACATAGAGGCGTTGACCTGTGGTTTCGCAGCCTCCTGGGCTCAGCGACCGAAGGGTTCCCCGGTCGCTGAGCCCAGGAGGCGGACCTCGGAGCCGCAAGCGGAGGTGATCAACCTCGGACATGGAACTCAATGGACCCGCTACCAGGTCGACACCATCGCCGAGCCGCACAACCGCTGTGGCGTCCCCGTCGAGACCGCGGCCAGGATGCCCGCCCTGTGGCAGCAGGACCCTGGTGCCGTCGGAAGCGCCGCGGGTGAGAACCTTGTCCTCATGAGCACACCACCGGACGGACTGCCCATGTACCGGGTTTTGACCGGTCCAGACGATGCCGCGTTCTGCCGACGTGTGAGCGAAGCGATGAGTCTCGGCTATCAACTGCACAAAGGCCCCGCCGTCACCTTCGACGGGGAGAACGTCATCGTCGCTCAGGCCCTGGTCTGGCCGGGACTGCCGTAGCAACGGGACTTGTGCGCGCAGGCGCAGGCCGACCCGGGCGGCGAGTACACACGTACATGTGCGGCGGGCGCCGCGTCGAAGCCTGACCGCGGTCACATGCGGTGAGAGGTGCCCGTGCCCGGCCGCCGGAGCCGGCTTCGGCGTCGCGGCCCGCGTCGGCGTCGGCGTCGGCGTCGGCGTCGGCGTCGGCGATCGAGGGTGTCGATGACTGCCACGAGACGGCAGGCCGTCCGGTTCACCTCCGGTAGCGGGTGTGCGCCCCGGGGGCGGCACCGGTGCCCTGGAGCCGGTCGGCAACGAGACGGTGGACGGACGGGCAGGAGACCCCACCGCAGATACGTATGACGCAGAACGCACCATCTCCCTTATCGTGTCCGGGGACACTGCTGTCCGGTGTCCCCGGGAACCTTCCATCGCTCCATCGCGATCGGCCGCGACGCGGTCCCGTGGGTACGACGCAGCAGGTCATCCACACACAAGGGAGAGAGGGCTGTGCCCAACAAGTCAGCCGGCGCCACGGTGCGGTCGCGGTACATCGAGCAAGCCGCGTCGGACCTGGAAGAGAACCGCCGCCAGCAGCAGGACCTGACCGCCCGCCTGGACACCCTCCGGCAGGAGGAGAGGCTGCTGATGAACATCCTCACTCTGGCCGAGGACTCGGCGATGGTGCCCGAGCAGGCACAGGGCGAGGAAACCTCCTCCTCACATGTCTCGTCCGCCGGCCCGGCCACCCGGGCCGCCACGCCCCGGCCGAGGCGGCCGGAAGCCAAGCGGTCCGGCAGAGGGTCGCGCCGGCCGGGCAAGGATCACCGTCCGCTCCTCAAGGACCTCCTGCTCGACCTGCTGAAGGGGCACGCCGAGCCGCGTCACGCCGCGGAACTGCGCGAGGAGCTGATGTCCGCGCACCCTGAGCGCGTTCCCACGCCGCAGGTCGTGCGGAACACGTTGGAGGGGCTGGTCGCCAAGGGGCTCATCGAACGGCAGAAGCAGGGCCGCTCGGTGATGTACACCGTCGTGACTCCGGGCGAGGACGCCGGCTGATCCGGGCGAGGACGCCCGCTGAGAGGTCACCGCACCGTCCGCTGCCGCCCGTCCCGCACGCACCGGGCGGCGCCACGGCACAGGCGGGCGCGCAGCGCCCTTCAGCCGGCCGCGGCACGCGGTGCGGCGCGTCGGGTCGGCGTCACAGGGGGAGCGTTATGCCGAGCTCCCGCATCGCGGTCGAGGGGGGCCCGCCCTCGGAGCGCTCCGTCTTGTAGCCCTTGACCCGCGCGGCGAGCGTACGGGGATCCACGGCTTCGGCCGGCGCGCCCTTGGCGTAGAGGCCCGAGGGATCGGCGTCGCGATCGTGCGGCAGCAGCCAGAAGACCCGGCGGCGGAAGGTGCCGGAGGACCGTGACGGTTTCGCCGCCGCGCCGAGCAGGGCGTAACCGACCATCCTCCCGTCACGGTGGTAGACGGGTTTGCCACGGCGGGAGGGCAGCCGGTCGAGGCTCTGACGCACGTAGTCCAGGTCGTCGATGTCCTCCAGCCAGACGATCTCGGACTCGTGGCTGATCTCGTCCTCGGTGATCAGGGAGCTCATGCGGATGCTTCCCTTTCCTCGTCGGTGAGCAGTCCGATACCCGGGTAGTACTTACGCTGGTTGGACAGGATCATCTCCTTGGGTGACGCGAGGCCTGCCAGTTCACGGGCGCGTGCCGCGAACGCCCTCGAGGACAGGGGGGGTGCTCCCTCATTCTGGCACCACGACCTGTAGGCCGCGTACAGGCCCGCCTGTTCCGCCCGTAGCCCGGGGCTGAGGGAGCAGCACTCCTCGAAGAAGCGTCCGGTGTGGTCCTCCGTCTCGGCATAGGCGGTGGTGGCGATACGCACCCGCTCGGGGCCGGTGAGGTCGCGGTCGCCCACCAGGTAGCGGCGGGCGCCGTCGATGAGCCAGCCGAGGATGCCGGGGCCCTCCTCGGTGACGAGGATGTCGGCCAGGTTGTCGATCTTCCGGTCGTCGGACACCACTCTCTCGAACGGGATGAGGCGCATGCGCCGCCAGAAGGCGAACCCCCCGGTTCCGACCTCGGGGCGGTGGTTGCCCAGCAGCCACAGCTTGTGCGTCGGCTGGAAGCTGAAGAAGTCCTGCCGCATCCGGCGCGCCTTGATCCGGTCGCCGCCCGTGAGCAGTTTGACCCGGGCCTCGTCGAAGCGGTCTCCCGGCTTCACCTCGCTGCACACGATGACGCGCCGGCCGTGGAGCTCGGCGAGATCCGTGGGATGGCCCTCGTAGGGGCGGGACATCAGGAAGCCGGGCGGGGCCGCGTCCGCGTAGTCGCCCAGGAGCTTCATCAGCACGTCCAGCAGGACCGACTTGCCGTTCTTGCCGGAACCGAAGAGGAAGGGCAGGACCTGGCCACCCACGTCGCCGGTGATGGAGTACCCGAGGAGGAGTTGCAGGTAGCCGATCATCTCCCTGCCCTCCTCGTCCTCGCCGAAGGTGTCGCAGAGGAAGCGGTGCCAGCGGGGGGTGGCGACGTGCGCCGGCCCGACGGAGGTCGAGCGGGAGTGGAAGTCCTTGTCGGGATCCGGTGTCTTCACCACGCCGGTCCGCAGGTCGACGATGCCGTCGGGCGTGCACAGCGCGTAGGGGTCCGCGTCGAGCAGCGCGGCGTTGAGGACCATGCCCGGGGCCGACTTCGCCTGCGTCAGCATCGCGTTGATACCGGTCGTGGACAGTGCGCGCCGCCTGTGCTGCTGCAGTGCCTGACTGGTGAGCAGGCCGCGCGGATCGTGCGTGGCGATGTTCTCCGCGAGGTCTCCGGCCGCCCACAGCACGGTGTCGTCCTCGTCGATCTGCCAGCGGGTGGTGTCCCAGCGGTACCAGCCGATGCCCGGCACGTGCCGGTAGTCGTTGGCGTACAGCCTGACGAACAGTTTGGCGTTGCCCCGGTCGGAGAGCGTGTCGGGCAGCAGCCCGGCGGCGGTGGCGCCCACGGCGGCCACCGCGCGGTCCCCGTCCCCTTGGGCGGGCAACGGGACGTGCCCCTGGCTGCGGATCTGGGCGGCGACCGCGGCGGCGTCGAAGTCGAAGAGCGTCTCGTTCCGGGGCGACGTCACGGGCGCCTCCCCTGGACGAACAGAGGCCTGCCGAGGCCGGCGTCGAGTCCACTGCGGATGATCTGCTCCGAGCGCCTCTCCTGGCCGGGACGGGCGACGGCCGCGGCCTCGCGCAGGGCCGCTTCGGCCTCCTCCCGGTTCATCCGGCCGGCCGCCACCAGCCCGCCGAGGGTGTAGGCGGCGCGGTTGAGCGCGTCCGAGAAGCCCGCGCCCTCGGGGACCTGCGCACAGGCCCGGACGGGGGCGAGTACGGTGGCGAGGGTCTGGGACAGGTGTCGGCGCCCGCCGCCGGCCGCGACAACGGCCTGCTGGGCCCGGGGCGGGACGGGGCGGGGGGCGGGGATGTTCGGGGCCGGGAGGTGGCCGGTGCGCTCCAGTTCCTGGGCCAGCCAGCCCGGCAGCGGCGCCGGCTCGCGGACGTCGCCGACGGCGGTGTAGTCGCCCTGCGCGGTCCTCGTTCCGGGGACGACGATGTACCCGCCGTGCGCCCGCACATCGACCTGCCAGGCCAGGGCCCGGCCCGCGCTGGAACCGGCCGAGCACTGCCAGCGGCGGTTGTCCGTGGCCCGGTACCAGACGTGCATGCCTCCGGAGGGCGTTCTGACCCGCAAGGTGGTGTCGTCGTCGGCGGGACTGGGCCGGCCGCGCAGCGCGGCCAGGACGGCGAGGCTGTGGAATCCGTTCTCCAGCCCGGAGAGGTCGACGTGCTCCGCGATCGGAATACCCGGCAGCAGACGGTCCAGGGCGGGCAGTTCGGCATGGTGCGCGTCGATGTCGATCACGACCAGTCTCGCGGGGCCGCAGGCGACCCCGACCCCGAGGTCCGGATGCTGTCCCCACCAGCGGTCGATCCGTCGCTGGTCCAGGGTGGCGGCGTAGAACCCGTGGCAGGGGCGGCCCGCGGGCAGGCACGGGCACGCGGCCGGCTTGTGCGGGGTGGTCCGGCAGTCGGCGCAGTTGGCGGTAGGGGTCTTGCGGCCGGGTGCCAGGGGGTGCACAGGCCAGCCCCGGCGGGCGCACCAGCGGGCCACGGCCAGTGAGCGGCCGGCTCCGGCTTGCAGGGACCTTGAGTCGCTGTGGGGAAACTGCAGCTCAGCGGACACCCGCACCCCCTATCAGCGACCGAAGCGACTCAATGACGGACACAGACTAGCGAACGTCCTGCCCAGAGGGTGGAAGCGCGGGTGAAACACGGTGCGGGACGTGTCGGCCGGCTCACCGAGGAGACGGCAGCGACGCGGCCGAGAGGGCCGCGACCGAGGAGTCGCCGGTGTGAGGTGCATCGAAAGGGTGTCAGATGCATCGAAAGAAGGCCTGGTCAGGCGGGGTTCTGGAACCAGAGCGAATGAAACGTATGAAGGGCAGCCTGTATGACACGTACCCGCACGCGCGAACGCCTTCACATACCCGGACTTGAATCGCCGCGGTGCGGAGAGGGTGTGTCAGGCGTCCGCGGGGCGAGTGTGACGTCGCGGCCGAGAACGGCCGGGCCGTGCGGTGGGGCCGCTCACGAGGACCGGCCCCGGTCCGGGGCCGCCCCGGGAAGGTGTAGAGTAGATCTTGAGGTCGCCGCCCCAACAGCGGGCGGAGCTCGATGCGTTGGTGGTCCAAGGAAAGACGCCCCGCTTCCTGCGGGGAAATGCAGGTGCAAGGCCTGCCCGGCGCTCCGCACGAAGAGACCCCGTTCCCGGGACACCGGGGGCGGGGTCTCTTCGCGTCACGTCACGTCACGGGAGTGCGGGCGTCATCGCGACGGTCGCCGCGAAGGCGCTGGTGCCGTTCTGGGTGGCCTGCACGCGGACGAGCGCGGGACCGTTCCCGGAGGGCGCGGGCGGCACGTGGTCGAGTTCGCAGGGGGCGTCGAACTCGACGTACCGGGTGAAGACGGCGTCGAGGCCGGTGGCGAGCATGGGGCGTGGGTGGACCGTCGCGTGGGCGGTCTGGCGGGCGGCTTCGAGGAGCAGCATGCCCGGTGCGTGGTCGACGGGGTGGTCGAAGAGGATGGGGTGGGAGAGGACGGTGCGCAGGTGCGTGCGCAGAGGGGAGCCGGTGGGCGACAGCACCACGTCGGCGGGGCGGGTGCGGGCGACCCGGGCCGGTTCCACGGGGGGTGCGAGCGGGACGGCGTGCCGGGCGGCCTGGGCGGCGTCGGCGTAGGGGCCCCGCAGACGGCGGTAGACGGCGGGGGCCAGATCGCAGAACCTGGACTCCGCCACACCCAGGGGCCGGCCGTCGACGAACAGGTCGACCTGCATGCGCAGCGAGGCCAGCCGGCCGCCGCGGCGGACCACCTCGGAGCAGGTGACGTGGAGGTCGAGGTGGGCCCCGGCCCCGGTGAACGTCAGGGCGACGGGGTCGACCTCGTAGGAGAAGCTGCTCCATGACTGGCGGTGCCCGAAGGGCACTCCGTAGGCGACGTGGCTGAGCAGCGGCACGGCCTGGCGGACCGACTCGGCGATGAGCATCGGGTCGTGGAAGCCGCCCTTGGGGCCGTAGAAGGAGTGCTCCGACGGCCACCGCGCGGTGAGGTGGAAGCGGTCCGCACCGGCCGGGGACAGGCCGGTCAGCAGCACCTCGGACGAGGCCGTCTTGTGCACGTACCGGCGGCTGACGAAGGCGGCCGACGGACGCGCGACGGCTCTCGGCGGCAGGGCAGTCACGAGCATGCTGATCCCCCCTGGGATGTGGTTGGCCTTTGCGTGACGTGCGGGATGCGGCAGGAACAGGTGCCGCCGACAATATAGAGAGCGCTCGTTTTGTTTTTCCTCCAAGAAAAGGTAAAGTGAGGTAATGTATTGGTCAAGAATTAGGATCATGGATCGGGTCAATTCCGACTTTACGAGCAAGCGGACTGAGATATTCCTCGAGAACCACCTGATCCGGGAGCAGGAGTCGTTACCGTAAAGAGTGTTCGGTTTCGCTAGGAGGTGCCGGTGGCTCGTCAGGCAAAGCAAGAACGTGGAGTGCAGACTCGGAATCTCCTGCTCCGAGCGGCGGCGGAGGTGTTCGACGAGTCCGGTTTCGCCGGCGCCAGCATCAAGGACATCCTGCAGCGGGCCCAGCTCACGGCCGGGGCCCTGTACTTCCACTTCGAGTCGAAGGAACAGCTCGCCCGCGCGGTCATGAACGCGCAGCCGGAGTCGATCGTCCCGTGGCTGGAGTCCGAGGGACTGCAGCGGCTCGTCGACATCACCCTGGCCTGGTCCCAGCAGCTGAGGACGGATCCGCTGCTGAGGGCGGGGGTGCGGCTCACCAGCGAACAGAACTCGTTCGGGATCCGGGACGCCAAGCCCTACCGGGACTGGGGCGCGATAATGGCCGACTGCCTGCGGGTCGCGGCCGCCAAGGGCGAGTTGCAGGCGGGCGTCGACCCCGAAGAACTCGCCGAGTTCGTTGTCGAGGCGTGTACGGGCATGCAAACCTACTCCGCCGTGGCGAGCGAGGGGCGGGAGGACCTGGGTGAACGAGTCGTCCGGATGTGGCGCCTGCTGCTGCCGGGGATCGCCGTGCCCGCCGTCATCGCCCGGACCGAAGTGCACCAGGCACGCGCGAAGGAACTCCTGCGGGCCGCGGCGTCCGCGTCGTTCGGCCGGGTGCAGGGGGACGCCGGGAACGGCTGAGAGAGCCGGCCCCCACGAGCGCAGCGAGTACCGCGAGATCCGTATCCACTGGGGAGAAGACATGGTCCACGGTCTGACACACCTGCGCCTCGGCGCGGTCAACATCGACGGCGTCATGCTCGGCGACACCTTCAGCCCGGTCATCCACCACTTCCTGGTGAGCCGCGGCTGCGCCTACACCGCTCAGATCGAGCGGAGCATCTTCTCCCGGCCCCGCTCGGTCGCGGGCCGGCTGCTCGCCGAGGCGGTCGACGAGCCCATGACCGGCGAGGAGGCGCTCGAGGCGTACTTCGAGGAGCGCGCCCGGTACGTCGCCGAGCACCCGGTGCGGGTGAACGACGGGGCGCTCGAACTCGTCGCCAGACTCCGGGAGTCGGGCCTGCGCACCGTCTGCTACGGAGGTCTCGACAAGAGCCACTTCGACACGTTCCTCGGTGAACACGCCGACCTGTTCGACGACCCCGGCTACATCTGCACCGACGCCTTCCGGCCGGGTCTGCACGAGATCGCCACCGAGCATTTCGGCCTGAAGCACGACCAGGTGCTGGTGATCGACGACGTCGCGACGGTCGCGGAGGCGGCCAGGGGGCTGGGGATGCCCTTCATCGGTCATCCGAGCCGCTTCGAGCACAGCTTCCAGCGGCAGTTGATGCGCGAGGCCGGGGCGCGGCACGTGGTGGACTCGTTGCACGCCGTCGACGAGGAGCTGCTGCGGTCACTGGACGCCGAGGCCGCCGCCGGCACCGTGTGGCCGGCGTGAGGCGAGGGGGAGAGCGGCTCATGGGCGACGAGCGGAAGCTGCTGAGCGGCAGGGTAGCCATGATCACCGGAGCGTCGAGCGGGATCGGTGCGGCCGCCGCCCGGTTGTTCGCGGACGAGGGGGCGGCCGTGGTCCTCATGGCCCGCCGGAAGGAACGGCTGACCGACCTCGTGGAGGCCATCCGGCGCGCCGGCGGCCGGGCCGCCGCGGTGGCGGGCGACGTGACCGTGGCGAGCGACGTCGGCCGGGCCGTGGCGACGGCGGTGGACACGTTCGGCAAGCTGGACGCCGCCTTCAACAACGCCGGTCACGCCACGGCGGGGGTCCCGCTCCACGAGATGGACGCGGAGGCGTACGAGCGGACCATGGACGTCAATGTGCGCGGGGTGTGGAACTGCCTGTACCACCAGATACCGGCGATGCTCGACTCCGGCCGCGGCGCCGTGGTGAACACCTCCAGCGTCGCCGGGCTGAAGGCCACCGGCGCCTCGGCGGCGTACGTCGCCGCGAAGCACGCGGTGATCGGCCTGACGAGGGCGGCGGCCCTCGACTACGGGCGACGGGGCATCCGCGTCAACGCCCTCGTCGTGGGTGCCACCCGGACCGAGATGATGGACGAGGTCATCGCGGCCAGACCTGAGCTGGAGGAGGTCTTCCTCGCCGACTCGGTACAGCGGCGGATGTCGCGGCCCGACGAGGTGGCGCAGGCCGCGGCGTGGCTGTGCAGCGACCGGTCGTCGTTCGTCACGGGGGCCGCGATGGCGGTCGACGGCGGTTCGACCGCCGTGTAGGCCTCCCGGGCGCACCGCGTCGGGACGCGGTGCGCCCGCACGGTGCGCCCCACATCCCTCTCGAATAGCCAGAAAGCGCTTGTCCGAAAGTAAAGCATAAAGAACGATCGCTTTGCTTAGACAAAGGTGGTGGTGGCATCTTCGGCACAGCGATGATCGCAGGACCAGGAGGACACGCATGGGGCAGCAGGAGCGAGCGGTACGCACACGGGCCCGGATCGTCGAGGCGGCGGCGCTCGAGATGGACAGGTCGGGCTACGAGGGGACGACGCTGTCCCGGGTCTGCGAGGTGGCGCATGCCTCCATGGGGGCCCTGACCTTCCATTTCCCGTCCAAGAGGGCACTGGCCGAGGCGGTGGGGGAAGAGGGCGCGGCGAGCGTCGCCGCGGTGGTCGACCGGACGCTGTCGGCCCGCACGCCGCGGCTGCGCGCCGCGATCGACCTGACCGTGGCGCTCGCCGGACTCCTCGAGCGGGACGTCACCGTGCGGGCCGCGGCACGGGTCGCCCGGGAGCAGCCGGGGATGACGGAGCAGTGGTCGCGGTGCTGGCTGCCCACCGTGCGTGACCTGCTGGAACGGGCGCGAGCGGACGGCCAGTTGGGGTCGGCGGGGTGTCCGGAGACGCTCACCACCATGGTCGTGTACCTGCTCTGCGGGGTGGAGTCGACGGTCCGGACGGGCGGCGTCGCGACGGTCTGTGGCGCCGAGAGCCTGGCCGACCAGGTGGAACTGATGTGGCAGCTGGTTCTGCGGGGTGCCGCGGCCCGGTAGGCCGGCCCCTTCCCGTCGGGCACAGGAAGCGGTAGCCGTCATTCCCCCCCTAGAAAAACATAGCGAACGTTCTGTACGGTGGCGTCAGCCGGCGCCTCAGCACCGTTCGGCGCAGCGCGGCATCGCATCGACTATCCAGACTCGAAGATGGTGTGAGCTGACGGATGAACATCAAGCATCTCAGCGCGTTCCTGACGGTCGCCGAGTACCGCAGCTTCACGCAGGCGGCCCGTATCCTCGGGCTCGCCCAGCCCACGGTCACCGCCCGGATCAAGTCCCTCGAGCAGACGCTCGAGACACCGCTGCTGCACCGTACGGCCACAGGAGCCCGGCTCACCCCCGCGGGACGCCGGCTCCACCGCTACGCGCGCCGCATCGTCCACCTCAGCGAACTGGCCCAGCAGTCGGTGTCCGGACCCGCCGACGCCCCGGAGACGCTGCTGATCGGGGCCACCGAATGCATCGTCACCTACCGCCTGGTCCCGCTCATCGAGTACCTGCACCTCAGACACCGGGACCTGGACCTGTCGCTGCGGACCCTGGACGACGACCCGGTGCGGCTCGTGCGGGAGGAACAGGTCGACTGCGCGTTCTTCATAGGCCCGCGCACCACGGCCACCGACGTCAACCACCTGGTGCTGCGCCCCGAGAGCCTGAGCCTCGTGGCCCACCCCGCGCACCCGCTGGCCGGCCGCACGGTGCGGGCCACCGCCGACCTCGCCCGCCACACGGTGGCCTGCGCCCACCGGGGAAGCGGATACCAGCGGGGCTTCGAGGCCGCGCTGGCCGAGGCGGGCGTCGCGGCTCGCGGGATCCTCGTCCTCGGCTCCGTCGACGCGGTCAAGCGCAGCGTCGGCGAGGGCATCGGCATGGCGCTGCTGCCCACCGTCACCGTCGCCCAGGAGCTCGGGCTGGGGCAGTTGCGGTGCGTCGACTGGCGGCCGCCCTTCGCCGTGTACTCCCAGTGCGTGTGGCGTCGGGGCCTCGGCGACGACTCGGTGTTCCACACGGTGCTCGGCACGGCCCGGCAGGTGATGGCCGAGTCGGACACGCCCGCCGGACTGTCGCCGCAGGCGGCCTGCTGACCGTGCGGGTGCCGCCGGTCCCCCGCCCGGGCGCGCCCGGCGCGGGACGCCCACGGCCGACGGCCGGGCCCCCGTGCGGGGAACCCGGCCGTTCTCCTGCCCGCCCGGACGGATCAGGCCGCGGTCGGCGCGGGCAGCAGGGCGGTCAGGGCCCCGCGGTCGACCTTGCCGTTCGCATTGAGCGGCAGCGCGTCCAGCGCGGTGAGGCTGCTCGGAACCATGTAGGCGGGCAGGCGCTCGCGCAGCCGGGCGAGCAGGCCCTCCGTGTCCCGGGTGGAGCCGGTGTACACGGCCGCGAGCTCCACCTCGCCGTCCGGCCCGTGCACGGCGGCCACGACGGCTTCCACGACGCCGGTCTGGGCGAGCAGCGCGGACTCGATCTCGCCGAGTTCGACCCGGTAGCCGCGGATCTTGAGCTGGTGGTCGAGCCGCCCGAGGTGCACGAGTTCCCCGTCGAGAGTGGTCACCCGGTCGCCCGTGCGGTACCAGTGCGCGGCGGTCAGCGGCCGCGCGCCGTCGTAGGGGACGGCCCGGTCGCCGTCGAAGGACAGGAACCTGCCGATGTTGTCGGCCGGGTCCAGATAGCCGGGGAAACGCTGCGAGCCGCGCACGCACAGCTCGCCGTCGGGGGCCGGGCGCCCGTCCTCGCCGACGACGAGGTGCTCCTGCCCGGGGTAGGGGGTGCCGATGGGCACCGTGCCGTTGGCCGGCCGGGGCCAGTCCTCGCCGCGGGCGGGCAGCCTGAACTCCGTCCAGGTCACGGTCATCTCGGTGGGGCCGTAGATGTTCTCGAGGGTGGAGGCGGGGGCCGCGGCCCGCCAGGCCTCGGCGTGGGTCAGCATCAGGGCCTCGCCGCAGAACAGGCTCCAGCGCAGCGTCGGCATGGAACCGGGCTTCAGGGCGCGCAGCCGGAGCGCGATGGACGCCACGGACGGGACGGAGTTCCAGTGGGTGATGCGCATCCGGTTCACGAACCGCACCGGCGACAGCAGGTCCTTGCGGCCGGGCACGACGAGCGTGGCGCCGGAGCCCCACGCGGCGAACATGTCGTACACCGACGGGTCGAAGGTCAGGTCGAAGGTCTGCGAGACCCGGGCACCAGGCCCCAGTTCGTAGCGCGGGATGACATGGCCCAGATAGGCCGAGACGTTGCGGTGCGCGATGGGCACGCCCTTGGGCCGGCCCGTCGAGCCGGAGGTGAACAGGATGTACGCGAGGTCGTCGGGTCCGGCCGTGGACGCCGGCAGCTCGGGCACCGCTCCGGTGCGCAGCGCCGCCATCCGCTGAGCCGACAGCCGTACCACCGGGACGGGCAGGTCCGCGTGGCCCGGCGCGTCCTCCTCGGCGATCACGAGGTCCAGGCGGGCGTCGCGGGCGATCGTGGCGTTGCGGGCCGGCGGGAAGGACGGGTTGAGCGGGACGACCGTGGCGCCGAGCCGCTGGACGGCGAGGTATCCGGCGTAGGCGGCCGTGCTGCGGGCCGCCAGCAGGCCCACCCGGGACGGGACGCCACCGTGCCCGGCGACGAGTTCGCCCGCCAGCCGGTGGGCGGTGGCGTCGAGTTCGGCGTAGGTCAGATGCTCCCCGGCGACTTCGAGTGCGGTCCGGCGGTCGCCGTGCTCGGCGACGGAGGCGGCGAACCAGTCGTACATGGTCCAGGTGGCGTTCATGATGTCCGGTCCTCTTCCGTGACGCGTCGCACGACGCGGGAACAGCTCTCGGCTTCTCGGCTTCTCGGCTTCTCGGCCTCGCGACAATGAATGGAAATGCATATCGGGGCGTCGGAGGAATGGTATGGGCAGGCAGTCGAAAAGGGTCAAGAGTGCGGGCACCGGCGGGCGCACGGCGATAGAGATCCTGAATTCCCTGTTTGTCGTGCGCGCCGGTGCGCGGCGAGAATCACCGCTGCCCTCTCCTTTGCGGGCACCCGAATCCCTTCACCGGTGAGGACCCATGACATCGGCACCCGTAGAACTCCCCAGTTCACCCGCTCAGGAAGCCCTGTGGTGGATTCAGCACCGCGCCGAGCGCAAGGATCTCTACAACCTCACCTGGCGGCTCAGGGTCACGCGGCTCGACCCTGCGGTCCTGGCCGCCGCCTGGCAGCTCGTCGTGGACCGGCACGAGGCCCTGCGGACGTCGTTCGCGCGCCGCGGTGACACCGTGACGCAACTCGTCCACCCCGCCGCTGACGCGGCGCCGCAGGAGGTGGGCTGGAGCGAGCCGCCGGCGGACCGCGCGCCCGGGGCACTGCTCGACGACGTGGCCGCGCGGTTCCACGCGACGCCCTTCGAGCTGGAGTCCGTGCCGCTGGCCCGGCTCGTGCACGTCACCGTGGGCGATGTCGAGGAGGTGCTGATCACCGTGCACCACGCGGTCCTCGACGGCTGGGCGATGCAGCTGGTGGTGGACGACCTGCGGGTCGCCTACGAGGCCGTACGCGACCGTGGGCCCCGGGTGACCGGCACGGAGGTGTTCCCGGAACCCGCCGTGCCGTACCGGGAGTTCGGCAGCCGGGAGCGGATTGACGCGAAGGCCGCGGGCGACCGCGCGTTCTGGAGCGGACGGCTGCGCGGGGCGAGGGCGGCCGCCCTCGTGCCGGACCGCTCCGGGTCCGAGCGGCCGCCGGCCCGTTCGTCCGGGGCGGGACTGCGGCACCGGCTGTCCGACGACGCCCGGGCGGCCGTCGCACAGATCGCCCAGCGGGCCGGCTGCACGGCCTTCGCGGTGCAGCTCGCCGCGGTCCGTACGGTGCTGGCGCGGGGCGGGGCGGTGGGGCGGACCGCGCTCGGCGTCGTCGTCGCGAACCGGCTGACCCCCGAGGACCAGCGGCGGGTCGGCTACTGCGCCAACGCGGTGCTCCTGGCGGACGAGGTGAGCGACGACGACGGCTTCGACGACGTGGTCGTCCGCACCCGGGACGGCCTGTGGGAGAGCCTGCCCTACCAGCACGTCGGCTTCTCCGAGGTGTTCGCCGGGCTGCCCGCCGAGGACCGGGCGGCGCTCGGCTCGACGCCTCCCGTGCTGGTCACCCACCACGGCAGCATCGGCTCGGGGCTGTCGCTCGGCGGCGGACCGGCACGGCTGCTGCCCAGCCCGTCGACCAGCGCGCGCTGCCAGCTCCTCGTCGGGATCTTCGAGGAGGCGGAGCACACCGTCCTGGAGCTCGAGTACGACACGGACCAGCTGCGGGAGAGCACCGTACGGACCTTCCTGCGCGACCTCCAGCACGTGCTGACCGCCTCGGCCACCCCGGGCGGCACCGTGCGCGGCCTGAGCGTGGCCTCCCGGGCCGTCGCCGGCGTCCCCGCGCCGCGGCGGGCGGCCCCGGCGGCCGGGCGCGCGTCCTCCGCCGGGCCGGACACCGGCCTGTTGGCCCACTGGCGGCGCGTGCTCGGTACGGCCGTGGGCATGGACGACGACTTCTTCGAGGCGGGCGGGTACTCGCTGCAGGCCCTCGAACTCGTCGCCCTGGTCGAGGCGGACACCGGCCGGGAGCTGGACGTGGCGGAGTGGCTCGACGAACCGACCCCCCGGCGGATGGCCCAGCTGCTCGCGCCGCCCGCCGGGCGGGCGCCGGACGGCGGCCCCGCCGCCGTCCGCGGCGACGGCCCCGTGACCCTGCGCGGCGGGGCGCCGGGCGGTCCGCATCTGCACCTGGTGCACGGCGCGGGTGTGGGCAGGGTTCCCTACCGTGAGCTGGTCGACGCGCTGCCCGCCGACTGGCGGGTGACCGTCAGCGAGGACGACGGCACGGGCGCGACGACCGTCGAGGACATGGCCGAGCAGTACCTCGAGTCCCTGCTCGGCGGCGAGCGGCTGCCGGATCTGCTCGGCGGCTGGTCCATGGGCGGGCTGCTGGCCCACGCGATGGCGGCCGGGCTGCGGCGCCGCGGACTGGCCTGCCCCCCGCTCCTGCTGCTCGACCCGCCCGTCCCCGGCCGGCTCTCCGACGAGGACCGGGACGACCTCCACGCGTTCGCGCGGGGCGCGCTGCACGCCGCGGACCCGGCGGTGCGGCCGGACCGGCTGCGGCTGGGGCGCCGGGCCGACCGCGGGATCGACACGCTGGCCGCGCTGCTGCGGGCCACCGTGGGCGAGGCGCCGTCGCAGGCGCTGCACGCCCGGTACGGGCTGCACACCCGGCATGTGGCGGCGATGGCCCGATACCGGGGCGCGGGCGTGGTCGATGCCCCGGCGCTGCTGGTGGCGGCCGAACTGACCGACGACGACGTGGCGCGGTGGCGGCGCCTGTTCACGGGCGAGCCGAGCACGGTGCGGCTGCCCACCGACCACTACGCGCTGCTGCGCGGCGAGCACGCCCGCCGGCTCGCGCGGCTCGCGGCCACACTGCTGCCGGCCCTGGCGCGCTGACCGGAGGGGGCGGCGAGCGCGGAGCCGGCGGGCTTGGAACCCGGAGGGGGTGCGCGGGCGGAGTCGGTTTCCGGCCGGCCCGGTGGTGAGGCGGCCGTTCCGCTGGGTGGCAGTGCGGCCCGGCTGTTCGGGAGAACCCGGGCGGTGGGGCGGCGCGGTGAGCCGCCCGGGTGGGGCGGCGCGGCGGACCGGGTGGTTCCCGGTGGTCGTCGCACCATGTGGCCGGTCCGATCGGGCCGCGAGCAGTGCACGCGGAACGCCCGGCTGGGGTTTCCCAGCCGGGCGTTTCGCGTGTGCGGCCGTTTCGCCGAAGCCTGCCGGCCGTCGGGGTGATCCCCGGCGGCCGGCAGGCTTCGCGTGTGCCGGCCCCGCCGCATGGGCTCGCGGCCGGCCGGCCTCGTCAGGCCGGCCGGTCCGCGGCCGCGGCGGCCTGCTTCGCGGAGTGCCGGCGGGCCTTGGCCCGGTTGCCGCACACGCGCATCGAGCACCAGCGGCGGCTGCGGTTCTTGGAGACGTCCCAGAAGACCCAGGCGCAGGCGTGCTCGGCACAGCGCTTGAGCCGGGCCGCCTCACCGGTGATGAGCAGCTCGCTCCAGGCGATCGCGAGGCCGGCCAGGGCCTTCCTGACCGGGGTCAGGTCCGGGGCGGGGGACAGGACGCCGCGGTCCTCGGTGCCGCCGCGGACGGTGATGAGCACGGGCAGTTCACGCAGTGCCTCGTCGGCTCCGGCGAGCAGCGTCGCGTCGGCGCTGTCGCCGACGTTGGCCCCCAGCTCCTCCCGGATGCCGGTGCGCAGGCGCAGGCACAGGGCGTGGTCCTCGGCGCTGATCCGGCGGGCGCCGTCGAGCAGGCCGCGGTCGACGAGCCAGGCGGAGAGCCTGCTCGGGCTGTCCAGTTCGTCGGTGCCGAGTTCCACGTCGACGGTGTTGGCGAAGGCCTCGATCAGCTGGGCTGGTGCCGGGGCGTCGAGCACGGGCCACCTCCTCGGAAGAGCCCCAGCCTACATCGGATAACCGGCTAACAGCTTTGCCGGGTAGCGAACCCGGCCCGTCCCGTGCCAGACTCGTCCCCTCGGGATAACCGGTGAAGCCGTTAGGCGGTTAGGGGAAGAGTGATGAGCGAGCAAACCCTCGATGCCGTGCCCGCGCAGACGCGGGCGGCGGTCGCGGCGCCGCCCGCCGGGAAGACCACGGCGCGGCGCGGCGCGCGGAACACCCTCGTCCTGCTGGTCTTCACCGCGATCACCAACCTCGCGGACGGCGTCACCAAGATCGCCCTTCCGCTCCTCGCCACCCGCGCCTCCGGCTCCCCGGCCCAGGTGTCGGCGGTGTCGCTCTCCCTGTCCCTGCCCTGGCTGCTGGTGGCCCTCCACGTCGGCGTCCTGGTCGACCGGGCCGACCGCCGGCGCCTGCTGTGGGGCGCGAACGCGCTGCGGCTGCTCGCGCTCGGCGCGCTGGTCCAGGTCGCGACGGCCGGCGGCATCACCATCCCCGTGCTCTGTGCCGTCGGCGCGGTGCTCGGGGTGGCCGAGGTCATCGCGCTGACCTCGGCGTCGGCCCTGATCCCGGCCCTGGTCCCGGCGGAGGGCCGGGAGCGGGCGAACGCCTGGATCGCCGGGGCCGAGACGGTCTGCAACGAGTTCTGCGGTCCCTTCGTCGGCGGCCTGCTGCTCGCGGCGGGCACGGGCGTCGCCCTCGGCGTGACCTGGGTGTCGTACCTGGCCGCCGCGCTGGTCCTGCTGCTGCTCGCCGGCCGGTTCCGCGCCGCCCGGGAGGACGGCTCGGCGACGCAGGCCGCCGGGAGCGTCAACCAGCAGATCGCCGGCGGGTTCCGCTACCTGTGGCAGCACGTGCTGCTGCGCACCATGTCGCTGATCCTGACCGTCCTGTGCGCCTGCTGGGGCGCCTGGCTGGCGCTCATGCCGCTGTTCGCGACCGAGGTGATGGACCTCAGCCCCCGCGCGTACGGGGCGGTGCTGAGCGCGCTGGGCGTGGGCGGCCTGGCCGGCGCCCTCGCCGTCACCTGGGTGAACCGGGCCTTCGGGCGCCGCTGGGTGATGTTCGCCGACCTGGCCGGCACCTTCGCGATGATGGCCGTGCCCGGGCTGACCACCGACCTCTGGGCGGTCGCCGCCGCGGCCTTCGCCGGGGGCATGGGCGGCACCCTGTGGACGGTGAATGCCCGCACGATCGGGCAGCGCCTCGTGCCCGACGCGATGCTCGGCCGCTACAGCGCCGTGGGCCGCCTGTTCAGCTGGGGCGCCATGCCCGTCGGAGCCGGTGTGATGGGGCTGCTCGCCGAGTGGCTCGGCCTGCGGCTCGCGTTCCTGGTCTTCGCCTCGTCCGTCGCCGTCACCGTCATCCCCTTCCTGCGGGTCCTGACCCGCCCCGCCCTCGCGGAGGCGTTCGGCGAGGAGCGGGCGTGACCCGCCGCGGCGCGCTCCCGCGCCGGAGGCCGTAACGCGCCGCGGCGCGAAGAACACGAGGAACACGAGGAACACGAGGAACACGAGGAACACGAGGAACACGGAGAACACAGAGAAGAGGAAGCCGATAATCCGGCTTCCTCTTCTCCGCGTTGGGGCGTCTTGATCTCATCATCCCGATCAGGAAATTCAATAGGCCCTGCGAAAAGCGACCGCCCATCGACTCCCTCGATGACGAAGACATTCCTTCCTTGACCACTTCTCGGCAATTCCTCAATCATCTCCCATGCGTCATGAACAGTGACCATTGCCTGAGGAGTCTGCGTAATGAACCGTACGGACGACATGACCGGCGGCGACATCATTTCGGTGGTCAGGAGGTATGTACGCGTGCCTTTCCACGATCATTCCCTGCTGGCCGAGGTCGGACTGGATTCACTGTCCGTGGTGCGGATCGCCAGTGAGCTGATCCCCGACCCGGACCAGGAGATAGATCCGACGGGCCTCGCCGCGGTCCGTACGGTCGGCGACCTCCAGCGGTGGCTGCGCGGCCTGCTCGCCCCGGCGGAGAGCGTGCGATGACCGTCGCGCCCCAGCTCGCCACCCTGCCGCTGACCGCGGCGCAGCAGGGTCTGCTCGTCGTGCACGGCACCGTACCGGTTCCGCACCTGTACAACGTCGTGGCCGAGCTGGAACTGGACCCGGCGCTCGGCCCCGGGGCGATCCGGTCGGCGCTCACCACCGTCCTGGCCGTCCAGCCCGCGCTGCGGCTCGCCGTACGGACAAGGCCCACCCCGCACGCGGAGCTGGGCGCGGTCCCGGACGAGCCCCCGCTGCGGGTCGCCTCGACGGACGCCGGCCGGTTCGCCCGGCGGCGCGCCGAACTGCTGGCGGAACTCGGCGGCCACGCCTTCGACCTGGAGCGGCCCCCGCTGCTGCGGGCCGCCCTGCTGCGCACCGGCGACGGTTCCCGCTCGACGCTGCTGCTGGTCGTGCACCACCTCGTCTTCGACGGCTTCTCGCTGCGCCAGTTCGTACGCGACCTCACCTCCGCCGTACGCGGGGAGCTCGACGTCGACCGGGTGCGTGTCGCCCGCGAACGGGCCCTGTGCCGGGAGCTGGCCGCACAGCTGTCCGCCGCCGGCGAGGAACACGTCGAGCGGGCGGCCGCCGAACTGGCCGAACGGCTGCGCGCGGTGCCCGCCACCGTCCTCCACCCCCGCCCGAACCGGCCCGCCGCCACCGCCTTCACCGGCGCGCGCCGCGAGATCCGGCTGTCCCCGGAGCGTTCCCGGGCCCTCGACGAGCTGTGCTCGGCGCTCGGTGTCAGCCCGTTCGTCCTCTTCTCGGCCGCCTACGCGGCGCTCCTCGCCCGGCACTCGGCCACCTCCCCGGTGGTGTTCGGCAGCCCGGTGCTGGCCCGCCGCACCCTGGGCTCCCTCGACCTGTGCGGCTTCTTCGTCAACACGCTGCCGCTCGTCGTCGACGTCCCCTGGGACCAGCGCTTCGACGTCTTCGTCAAGGAGACGGTCCAGGCCGAGGCGGACCGGGTGAAGAGCAACGCGGCCCTCTCCTTCGACCGCGTCGTGCGCCTCGTCGAACCGGACCGCTCGACCAACCGCAATCCCGTCTTCTCCTGCATGCTCGCCCTGCAGGACGCCACCGGCACGGAACCCGGCTCCGTCGTCCGCCGGGTGCGTGAGCACGGCAACGGCACCGCGAAGTTCGACCTCTGGCTGGGCGTCACCCCCGGACCCGACGGCTGGCTGCTCGAACTGGAGCACGACCGCGAGCTGCTGCCCGAGCCGCTGGTCCGCGCGCTGGCCGACTCGCTGACCGGCCTGCTGGCCCGGGCCGTCGAACGTCCCGGTACGGTCCTCGCCGAGCTCTTCGAGGACGCCTCGCTCGCCGAGTCCCACGCCCACGACGGCTACTGGCGCCGGCCGCCCCACCGCGGCCTGCGCCGCTGGGTGCGCGCGGGGCTGGCCCGGCGGCCCGACGCGAGCGCCGTCGAGGAGGACGGCCGGCGCGTGACCTACGGCGAGCTGGACGCGCTGGTCCGCCGCGCCGCGGCCGGGCTGGCCCGGCACGGGGTGGGCCCCGGCACCGTGGTCGGCCTGACCACGCCGACGCTGGTGGACACGGTCGTGGCCGTGCTGGCCGCGCTCGACCGGCGCGCCGTGTTCCTGCCGCTGGACCTGACCCTGCCCGGTGAGCGGCTCGCGTACATGACCGAGAAGGCCGGCTGCCGCCTGGTCGTCGGCCGCGGCGCGGTCGACGGAGCCCGGGTGGTGGCACTGGACGAGCTGACCGGACCGGGCGCCGGCGACCCACCGCGGGAGACGGAACCCGCCGGTGACGGCGACGGGACGGACGGGGTGTACATCATGTTCACCTCCGGCTCCACCGGCCGGCCCAAGGGCGTGCTGATGGGCGACGGCCCGCTGGTGAACCTCACCGCCTGGCAGCTCGACGCGCTGGAGATGGACGAGCGGACCCGCTTCCTCCAGTACGCCCCCCTCGGCTTCGACGTCTCCTTCCAGGAGATCCTGCCCACCCTGGTGGCCGGCGGGACCCTGGTCTCCCGCGAGCCGGCCGACCGCCGGGACCTGCCCGCGGTGCTCGCCCGGGTGAGCGCGCTCGCGGTCACCCACGTCTACCTCCCGGTCGCCGCGCTCGGCCCCTTCACCCGGGCCGCCCAGGACGCCGGGGACGACCTGCCCCGGCTGCGCCACCTGTGCGTCTCGGGGGAGCAGCTCCTGCTCGACGACGGCATCCGGCGCTTCTTCGCCGACCGGCCGCACATCACCCTGGTCAACCTCTACGGCCCCACCGAGACCCACGCCGTCACCACGCACCGGCTCACCGCCGGCGCCGGCAGGTGGCCGGCCCACGTCCCGATCGGCCGCCCGATCACCCATGTGACCGCCCACGTGGTGGACGGCACCGGCCACCTCGCCCCCCTCGGCGTGCCGGGTGAGCTGTACCTCGGCGGTGCCTGCCCGGCGCGGGGGTACGTCAACGACCCCGAGCGCACCGCGGAACGCTTCCTGCCCGACCCGCGCGGCGGGCGGGACGACGCCCGGATGTACCGCACCGGCGACCAGGTGCTGCGCGACGAGCACGGCACGCTGGTCTTCCTCGGCCGCGACGACGACCAGGTCAAGATCCGCGGCTACCGGGTGGAGCTCGGCGAACTGGAGACCGCGGCCGCCGCCCACCCCGACGTACGCCTCGCGGTGGCCGCCGTCCTCGGGGACGGGGCCGGCCGGCAGCTGGTGCTGTTCTTCGTGCCGGAGGACGGCCGCTCGCCGCGGCCGGAGGACGTACGGCGCCGGGTGGCCGACGCGGTCCCCGGCTACATGGTGCCCGCGCGGGTCTTCGCGGTCGCCTCGGTGCCCCTCACCCGCAACGGCAAGGTGGACCGCCCGGCCCTGCTGAGGGAGGCGGAGCAGGCCGTCCGCGAGGAGGCCCGCTCGAACGACGGGGCCGTCACGACGGCCGAGGACACGCTCCAGGCCTGGCTCCAGGAGATGTGGGGGCAGCTGCTCGGCCGCGCCGACGTCCCCGTGGACCGCTCGCTCCTGGAGTACGGGGCGCACTCGCTCAACGTGATGACCGCGCGCGCCCTGATCGAGGAGCGGCAGGGCGTGCAGATCCCCCTCCTCGACTTCTTCCGCGACCCCACCATTCGCGCCCAGGCCGAGTGGATCGCGCAGGCCCGGGGCGGTGTCTGATGGACGCTCTCGCCCCCGACACGCGTCTGCTCGTCCCGCTCGCCAGGCGGCCGGGCCCGCTGGACAGCCTGCTGGTGCACCCGGCGGGCGGCGGGCTCGCCCAGTACCTCGGTGTCGCGAGCCGGCTCGCCCGCCACGGCGGGGTGCACGGCATCCGCGCCGACGGACTGCTGCCCGGCGAGCGGCCCGACGACAGCGTCCCGGAGATGGTCCGCAGGTACCTCGGCCTGGTGGCCTCACTGCCGCGCCGGCCGGGCCTGCTCGTGGGCTGGTCGCTCGGCGGTGTCATCGCCTGGGAGCTGGCGGCCCGGCTGGCCGGGGACGGGCCGGCGCCCGCCGTCGTCCTCATCGACAGCTTCCCCGAGCGGGAGACCGTCGGCGAGGCCGTACGGGCGGACCTGGCGGCCGCCGTCGAGCGGTCCGTCGGCCACCTGGGCGGCGGCGGGGACGCGGAAAGGGCGCGCGCCACGGCGTTCGCGCACATCCGGGCCAGTGCCGGCCACCGCATCGAGGTGCGGGGCACCGGGCCGGCGCTGCTGATCGCGTGCGCGGGCTCCCAGCGCGCCCGGCAGGTCGCCCGCTGGCAGCAGCTCGCCGACCGGCTGACCGTACGCACCGTCGACTGCGGGCACTTCGAGGTGTTCGAGCCGGCCCACCGGTCCGCGCTGCTCGGGCACCTGGACGCGTTCCTGGCCCGTCTGACCACCCCGGCCGAGGAGTACGCCCGATGACCGGCCCCGGTCCCGGCCCGCTCGCCGTCGTCACCGGCGGCACCCGCGGCATCGGACTCGCCCTGTCCCGGCGCCTGGTGCGCCTCGGCCACCGCACCGTCGCCCTCTACCGGGCCGACAAGGAAGCGGCCCGGGCGGCCGCCGACGCACACGGCCTGATCGCGGTGCGGGCCGACGTCGCCGACGGCGACTCGGTGCGCGAGGCGGCCCGGCACATCCTCGCCGCGCACGGCACGCCCCGCGTGCTGGTGAACAACGCCGGCATCAACATCGACCGCCCGTTCCTCGACCTCACGCCGGCCGACTGGCAGCGGGTCCTGGACACCAACCTGTCCGGGCCCTTCCACCTCACCCAGGCCCTCGCCCCGGCCATGCTCGCCGCCGGCGGCGGCACGGTCGTCAACATCGGCGCCACCACCGGCATCCGGCCCCGGCCGAACGGCGTCAACTACGCGGCGGCCAAGGCGGGGCTGCTGCAGCTCACCAAGTGCCTGGCGCTGGAGCTGGCGCCCACCGTCCGGGTCAACTGCCTGATCCCCGGGATGACCGAGACCGAGGAGCTCGTCACCCGGTTCCGGCTGAACGAGCCCCGGCACCGCGCCGCCGTCCTGTCCGAGATCCCGCAACGACGCATCGGCTCCCCCGACGACATCGCCGACGCCCTCGAGTACCTCGTGGGCCCGCTCGGCGGCTACGTCACCGGCCAGAAGCTGATCGTCGACGGCGGCCAGTTCATGTGGTAGGAGATCATGACCGACGCGATTCTGACATCCGCGCGTGCCGCCCTGGCGGCCGCACCGCCGACCGGCGACCCGGCCTACGAACGCTACTGCCGTGAACTCGCCAAGCGGCTGGCCGATCACTGGCCGTCGGTCCTCGCGGCCAACGCCGAGGACCTGGCCCGCGCCGGACGGCGCGGCCTGTCCCCCGTCCTGCTCGACCGGCTGCGGCTGACCGACGCCCACCTCGGCGGGCTGGAGCGGCTCACCGAAGCCGTCCTCGGCGAACTGGCCGGGGTGACCGCCCGCGACACCGGGGTCCCGGTGGGCGACTGGGGGGTGCGGCTGCGCACGCCCAAGCCGCTCGGCGTGGTCTTCATGGTGTACGAGGCGCGGCCCACGGTCACCGTGGAGGGCGCCCTGCTGCCCGTCGCGGTGGGCAACGCCGTGCTGCTGCGCGGCGGGAAGGAGATCGCCCGCACCAACGAGGCGCTGTCCGTCGTGGCCCGCGAGGCCCTGGAGGCCGCCGGGCTCCCGGCCCACCTGGTCACCGTCCTCGACGATCCCGACCGGGCGCAGCTGCGGGCCCTGCTCAAGCGGCCCGACGCCGTCGACGTGCTGATCCCGCGCGGCAGCCCCTCCCTCATCGACTACTGCCGCGGCGCCTCCTCGATCCCGGTGATCGCCAGCGGCGGCGGGGTCAACCACGTCTACGTGCACCGCAGCGCCGACCTGGAGCTCGCCGCGGAGGTCGCCCTCGACAGCAAGCTGCCGGAGCCGACCGCCTGCAACACCGCCGAGATGATGCTCGTCGACGCCGAGGTCGCCGCGGACTTGGTGGCCGCGGTGCTGCGCGCCGCCGAGCGCGGCGGCCGGCAGGTGACGGTGCGGCTCGACCCGCGGGTGCCGCGGCCCGCCGCGCAGGCCGGCGGCGACGGCCGGCCCTGGCGGATCGAGGAGCTGCGGGAGCACGACCTCGGCCGGGAGTTCCTCGACGCCACGATCGGGGTGCGCGCGGTCGAGGGCCTGGACGAGGCCGTGGCCCACATCCGGCGGCACGGCTCCGGGCACACCGAGGGCGTGCTCGCCCGGGACGGCGGCGTCACCGAGGAGTTCACCCGCCGGGTGGACGCCGCGGCGATCGTCGTCAACGGCTCCCTGCGCCTGCACGACGGCCCCACGCTGGGCCTCGGCTCGGAGATCTCCATCAGCACCGGCCGCATGCACGTGCGCGGCCCGGTCACCCTCGGCTCGCTCGTCACCCACAGCTGGGTCGTCGAGGCCCGCGGCACGCTGCGCAGCCCCCTCACCGCGTCCCGCCCCTGACCCCGTCCCTGACCCCGGACCTTCCACGGAGGAAACATGATCACCGGACTTGACCGCGGCGCGGTCACCGAGTCCGTCAAGCGCGTGGTCATCGCCGAGTCGCGGCTGTCCCTGCGGCCCGCCGACATCGACGACCACGAACCGCTCAACGGAGAGATCCTGCGCGTCAACTCACTCGGATTCGTCGGCATGCTGGTGCGGCTGGAGGACGAACTCGACATCGTCCTGCCCGACGACCTGTTCGTCGGGCGCAGCTTCCAGACCGTCCACGACCTGATCGAGATCGTCCTCGCCGCGGCGGAGGCGTCCCGATGAGCGGCATCCCCCTGCCCACCCGCTGGCGCAGTGTCCTGCCGCGCCTGGAGGACCGCCTGCCCCCGGACCGTACCCCCGCGACGGCGGGCGGCGGCAGCGTGCAGGTCAACCTGCCGATGGAGCTGGTGCGGCAGAGCGTGCAGCTGAAGGAGTACTGGGACATCCCGGCCGAGGTCGCCGACGCCTACCGGGCGTTCCGGCCCACGCCGCTGTGGCGGGCCGAGCGCTTCGAGCGCGCGGTCGGGGCGCGGGTGCCGGTCTACGTGAAGTACGAGGGCGGCAACATCTCCGGCAGCCACAAGCTCAACACCGCGCTCGCGCAGGCCTATTACTACGCGCGGGCCGGTGTGCGGGAGCTGGTCAGCGGCACCGGCGCCGGGCAGTGGGGCACCGCCCTGGCCGCGGCCTGCGCGCTGTTCGGCATGAAGTGCACCGTCTTCATGGTCGGGGGCAGTCTGCGCCGCAAGCCGTACCGGGGCACGCTGATGCGGACCCTGGGCGCCACCGTGCACGCGAGCCCCAGCCCGCTGACCGACGTGGCCCGGCGCGCCGAGGCCGGCGTCAACAGCCTGTCGCTGGCCATCGGTGAGGCGGTGGAGTACGCCGCCCGCACCGAGGGCGCGGCGTTCTGCATCGGCAGCGGGGAGACGTACAGCATCCTGCACCAGTCGGTGATCGGCCTGGAGGCCGCCGACCAGCTCGCCGCCCTCGGCGCGTCGGTCGACGCGGTGGTGGGCTGCGTGGGCGCGGGCTCCAACTTCGGCGGGATCGCGCTGCCGTTCTTCTCGGCCGCGGCCGGCGCGGGCACCGAGCCGCCGCTGCTGGTGGCCGCCGAGTCCAGCACCACGCCCAAGCTGACCCGCGGCACGTACGCCTACGACCACACGGACGCCACCGGCACCGGGCCGATGGAGGCCATGTACACCATCGGCAGCTCCTACCCGATCCCCGACTCGCACTCGGCCGGGCTGCGCTTCCACGGCGCCGCGAAGGTGCTGTCCGCGATGCGGCACCGCGACCAGATCGCGGCCACCGCCGTCGGGCAGGTCGAGGCGCTCGACGCGGGGCGCCGCTTCACCCGCAGCGAGATGGTGCTGCCCGCACCGGAGTCCGGTCACGCGCTGGCCGCCGCCGCGCGCCTGGCGGGCGCCGGGGCCGAGGGGAGCAACGGCCCGCTGCGTGCCGAGAAGGGCGTGGTGGTGTGCGTCAGCGGCCACGGCTACCTCGACCTGGGGGCGTACCAGCAGCTGCTGGACGGCGAGTTGAGCAGCGAAGGGCCCGACCCCGAGGCGCTGCGCCGCGCCATGGGGGGCCTGGAGCGGGTGGAGCAGCTGGCGGGCGCGGGAGCCGGTCATGAGCGCTGATGTGACACCCGGAACCGTGGAGTGGCAGCTGTTCGACTGCGTCCAGGTCAACCTGGCGGTCCTGGCCGACCGCTGGCACGGCCCGGGCACCCATCTGGACCTGGGTGCCGTACTGCGCTTCCGTCCGCGGCCGGGGCCGGGCGGGCTGCCCACGGTGGAACGTTCCGCCGCCGACCAGCTGACGGAGTCGGCCCAGCGCCTCGGGCTCACCGTCCTCGACCTGCGGACGACCCGGGCGGGCGAGCCGGTCGTACCGGCCGCCGGCCGCTGTGTGGTGGCCGACGCCTACCACCTGCCGTGGGTGCCGTACTTCGGGCGGCGCCACATGGACCACAGCTTCCTGCTGGAGCCGGCCGACGGCGCGGACGCCCTGGTGGTGGACGGCTACCACAACGACACCCCCTGGGGCGCCGCCCGCCCGGTCGGCCGCCCGCTGAGCCGCGCCGAGCTGGCCGCCGCCGTGCCCGGGCCGGCCCTCTCGGTCACCCTCGCTCCCGCCGCGGGCCCCGTCGCCCCGGCCGGTGCCGCACTCGACCTGGCCGACGAGGAGGCGGCCGGCCGGTACGTCACCGCGTACGCGGAGCACCCCGACCGGCTCGCCGCCCTGGACCGGCTCACCCTGGAGACCTGGCTCCTCGCCCGCTCCCGCAAGCTGCACGTCCGCTTCCTCCGGTCCCGCGGCCTGCTCGCCGACGGCACGGCGGCCCTCGCGCACGTGAAGGCCTGGGAGTCGCTGGCCGAGAGCGTCTACCTCGGCTACCGCCGGGTCGAGCGCGGCCGGCCCGAGCCCGGGGAGCTGTTCACCCGCCTGGCGCGGCAACTCGACCGCGACCGCGAGGTCTTCGGCCCCGGAACGGCGACCGGCACGCCCGCCACCGGAGCCGCCGGAGCAACCGGAACCACCGGAGCCGCCGAGGCGGCCGAGGCGGCCGAGGCGGCCGGGGCAGACGCCGCACGCACCGCCGAGCCGGACACCGCCGGCCGGGCGGACACAGCCTCCGCCACCAGGCCGACCCCGGCCACCCCCCGGCACCAGGAGGCCTCCGGCCCCGACACCCCACCCCGTACGCCCCCCGCCGGGGCGGACCCCGCACGCACCGCCGAGCCGGGCGGCGCCGGGGAGGGGACGCCCGTGCCCGGCGCGCTGCGGGAGCGGGTCGCGGCGAGCGCCGGCGCGGTGCTCAGGACCGACCCGGCGGCCCTGCTGGACGGGCGGCCGCTGGCGGACGTGCCCGGCTTCACCTCCTTCCGGGTGGTGGAGATCGTCGAACGCCTCGAACGCGAGCTGTCCGTGGAGTTCGTCGCGGACGACCTCGTCCCGGAGAACCTTCACCACGTCGACGGCATCTGCCGCATCGTGCTGCGCGCCCTGCCCACCGGCACGACGGCGCCCCACCCCGCCCGTCCCGTCGCCCGCACCGGAGGGAACTGATGTCCGAACGATCCGAACGATCCGAACGCCCCGACCGGCCGGCCCTGCTGCACGACCTGCTCGACCACGCCGCCGCCCGGTGGCCGGAGCGGCCCGCCGTCACCAGCGGCGACCACACGCTCAGCTACCGGGAGCTCGACGCGGCCTCCCGGCGGCTGGCCGCCTGGCTGCACGCCTGCGGGCTGCGGCGCGGCGAGCGGCTCGTGGTCTGCGCGCCGGGTTCCACCGCCCAGCCCGCGCTCGTGTACGCCGCCTCGCGGGCCGGGGTCGCCTTCTCCCTGCTGCACGAGCAGGTCCACGGGATCCAGCTCGACCACGTCCTCGACGACTGCGAGCCCGGTCTGCTCGTCACCGACTCCCCGGACTCGCAGTTCGCGGCGCAGCGCCGCGGGGTGCGCACCGCCACCACCCAGGCGGTGGCCGCGGTGGCGTTCGCGGACACGCCCGCGCCCGAGGCGGTCCGCCCCGGTCCGCTCGCGGTCGACCCCGTGTGCCTGATCTACACCTCGGGCACCACGTCGCTGCCGAAGGCCGTCGTCAGCACCCACCAGCAGCTGACGTTCTCCGCCGCGGCCATCCAGTCGATGCTGGAGTACCGGGCGGACGACGTCGTCTACAGCCCGCTGCCGCTGTCCTTCGACTACGGCCTGTACCAGCTGTTCGTGTCGGCGCAGGCCGGTGCCCGCGTGGTGCTCGGCCGGCCCGCCGAGGTCGGCCCGGCGCTGCTCGGGAACCTGGTCCGGGCGGGCGCCACCGTGCTCGCCGCCGTCCCGTCGGTGGCCGAGGCCCTGGCCCGGCTGCTGCGCAGGGCCTCCCCCGACCGGCCGCCGCTGCGGCTGCTCACCAACACCGGCGCGGCGATGCCGGCCGAGACACTGAAGGCGCTGCGCTCGTCGCTGCCCGGGCTGCGGGTGCAGCTGATGTTCGGCCTGACGGAGTGCAAGCGGGCCACCATCATGCCGCCCGACGGCGACCTTCAGCGGCCCGGTTCCAGTGGCCGCGCGCTGCCCGGCACGGAGGTCTTCGTCGTGGACGACGACGGCCGCCGCAGGCCCCCGGGCGAGATCGGCGAGATCGTGGTGCGCGGTCCGAACGTCATGGCGGGCTACTGGCGCCGCCCGGCGCTCACCGCGCAGCGGTTCCGCCGCGTGGAGGGTCTCCTGCCGCAGCTGCACACCGGTGACTACGGGTGGGTGGACGAGGAGGGCTACCTGTACTTCGACGGCCGGCGCGACGACATCTACAAGGAGAACGGTTTCCGGGTCAGCGCCACCGAGGTCGAGGCGGCCGCCCGCCGCGTCCCCGGCGTCGGCGAGGCCGCCGTGCTGCCGCCCACGGGCTCCTCCCCCGCGCTGCTGTTCGCGGTCGGCGAGCTGTCGCCCGCCGAGGTGCTCCAGGGGATGCGCGAGCAGATCGAGGAGTTCAAGATCCCGCGCCGCTGCGAGATCGTCGCCGCGCTGCCGCTGACCGGCAACGGCAAGGTCGACCGCAAGGCGCTGGCCGCTCTGACGCAGGAGGCGACCCGTGTCCGCGCCCGTTGACGCCGTCCGGCCCGGTGGCACGGTCCGGCCGGCCCCGCCGGTGCCGCCCGGGGTCCTCTCCCGCGTCCCCACCCCGGCGTACGTGTACGACCTGGCCGAGGTCCGGCGCAACCACGACGCGCTGCGGGACGCGCTGCCCGCGGGGGCGGGCCTGTACTACTCCCTGAAGGCCAACGCGCACCCGTCCCTGCTGGCCGTGCTGCGCGAGCGCGGGGCCCTGCCCGAGGTGTGCTCCACCGGCGAGCTGGAGGCGGCGCTCGGCGCGGGCTGGCCGGCCGCGGACGTGCTCTACACCGGCCCCGGCAAGCGGGACGAGGAGATCGGCCACGCGCTGCGGCTCGGCGTGCGGACGTTCTCCGTGGACTCCCCGTACGCGATCGAGCAGCTGGACCGGCTGGCCGGCGGCGCCGGGGTCACCGCGCGGTGCCTGCTGCGGGTCAACGACGACCAGCCGGTGCCGGGCCAGGGCCTGGCGATGACCGGGGTGGCCTCGCAGTTCGGCGCGGACACCGGATGGGTGCTGGCCGAGCCGGACCGGTTCGCCGGCCGGCCGCACGCCGAGGTGACCGGCCTCCACCTGTACATGGGCACCAACCTCGGCGAGGTCGACGCGCTGGTGGGCCAGTTCGCCCGCTCGCTGCGCACCGCCGGGACCCTGACGGCGGCCCTGGCGGAGCACGGCGTGCGCATCCGCGTCCTGGACCTCGGGGGCGGCTTCGGCGCGCCGTTCGCGGCGGAGGGCGCACGGCTCGACCTGTCAGGACTGCGTCCGAGGCTCACCGCCCTGCTCGACGCGGAGCTGCCGGGACGGCACGGCGGCGGCCCGCGGGTCGTCTTCGAGTCGGGCCGCTACCTGGTGGGCACGGCCGGGGTCCTGCTGACGGCCGTGCTCGACGTGAAGCGGTCGCACGGCAAGGACGTCGTCGTCCTCGAGTCCGGCATCAACCACCTCGGCGGCATGTCCGGGCTGCGGCGGCTGCCCGCGCTGAACCCGCGCCTGGTGCCCGGCGACCTGGAGGGCGAGGCCGGGCGCGACCGCGAACCGGCCGTCGACGCCCTGGTCACCGGCCCGCTGTGCACCCCGCTCGACACCTGGGCGCGCGCCGCGCGGCTGCCCGCGCTGCGGCCCGGGGACGTGCTCGCCGTCCCCAACGTCGGCGCCTACGGGCTCAGCGCGAGCCTCGTCGCCTTCCTCGGCCATCCGCTGCCCGCGGAGGCCGTCATCGACAGCGACCGCCCCGACGCGGTCCCCGACCTCACCCGGATCCACCTGACCCGCACCACCGTCCCGGCCCCGGCCCGCGCCCACCCTGGAGTGAAGTGATGGATGCCCGTTTCACCGAACTGCTCGCGCCGTTCCTGAAGTTCCTCGGCACGCGGGAGATCACCCCCGACGCGTCGCTGCGCGAGCTCGGCCTCGACTCGATGCAGGCGATCGAGCTGCTGTTCGCCATCGAGGACACCTTCGGCGTGACCCTGCCGGACGACGACATGAACGACGACACGTTCGCCACCGCCGGCAGCCTGTGGACCGTGGTGCGCGCGGCG
Organism: Streptomyces sp. NPDC004542; assembly: GCF_040610035.1. Classification (NCBI taxonomy): domain Bacteria; kingdom Bacillati; phylum Actinomycetota; class Actinomycetes; order Kitasatosporales; family Streptomycetaceae; genus Streptomyces; species Streptomyces sp. NPDC004542. Next base: position 30,182 of record NZ_JBEXLP010000018.1, on the reverse strand, counting down.
GTCGCCCGGCACGCCGCGGACGGGACGGAGGTGACGGCCGCATGAGCGCGCCGACGTTCGCCCCGGTGCGGCCGGCCGCGGCCGGCGCGCCGCTGACCGCCGCGGGGCTCACGGACCGTCTCGCCCGGGTCGCCGCCGTGGCGGCCGAGCACCTCGACCGCACCGACCGTGACGCCTCGTTCCCGGTGGAGGCGCTTGAGGAGATGCGCCGCAGCGGACTGCTCGGCCTGCTCGTCCCCGAGACCCACGGCGGCCTCGGCGGCACGACCGACGACGTGGTGACCGCGGGCATCGCCCTCGGCCGGGTCGACATGTCCGTGGCGATGATCTTCACGATGCACTGCCAGCAGGTCGCGGCGGTGGTGCGCTACGGCAACGAGCGGCTGCGCGCCGAGCTGCTGCCCGAGATCGCCGCGGGCCGGGTCTACCTGGCGTCGGTCACCACCGAGGCCGGCAAGGGCGGCCATCTGCTGAGCTCCGAGGCGGCGCTCGCCGCACGCGACGGCGAGCTGCTGCTGGACCGGTTCGCGCCGATCGTCACCGGCGGCGAGTACGCGGACGGCTTCCTGGTCACCATGCAGAGCCCGGCCCCGGCCTCCCCCCACCAGGTGTCGCTGGTGTACGCCCACCGCGACCAGCTCACCGTCGAACGGTCGGGTGACTGGGACCCGCTCGGGATGCGCGCCAGCCACAGCGTCGCCCTGCGGCTGACCGGAACGGTGCCCGCCCATCAGGTGGTGGGCGAGCACGGGCAGTTCCGGACGATCGTCACCACGGTGTTCGGGCCGATGGCCCACCTCGGCTGGTCGGCCTGCTGGCTCGGCACCGCGGCGGGCGCGCTGTCCCGCGTCGTCAAGCTGCTGCGCTCCCGGCAGGGCCGCGCACGGGTGGACCTGGACTCGGAACTGCTGCTGACCCGGCTGTCCCGGGCCCGGCAGCGGATCGACCTGGTGCACGCGCTCCTGGACCGCGCCCGGCAGGTCGTCGCGACCGCCGACGACCTCAGCCTGCCCCGGGTCCAGCTGCTGCTCAACGCCCTGAAGATCACCGCGGCCGAGGAGTGCCACCGGGCCGTCGACGGACTGGTGGAGGCCGTGGGGATGCGGCACGGCTACCTCAAGGACTCCCCCACCCGCCTGGAACACAGCCTGCGCGACCTGAGGTCGGCCGCCCTGAACTACAGCAACGACCGTCTCCACCTCGTCGACGGCAAACTCGCCCTGCTGGATCCGGAGGTGCGCCTTGCCTGAGCTCATCGAGGCGGACGTCGGTCCCGCCGCGCGCCACCGCCCACGGGCGGACACCGCGCTGGCCACGGTTCCCGCGGGGGCACCGGTGTCCCGGGTGTGGGCGGCGCTCGGCACGGCGGGCGTCCTCCAAGACCTCTACGCCCACGACGCCCACGACACCCACGACGACCGGAGCGCCCGGGGCGGGACCGCCGGCGCCCCGGACCCCGCACGGCTCGCCGGTCTGATCCGGGCCGTGGACGCCCGCGGCGACAACGGCGTCACCCTCAGCGTGCTGGTCCAGGCGGCGAGCGCACTGCCGGTGCTCGCCGCCTGCGCGCCCGGGACGGGACCCGTACGGCAGGCGCTCGACGCGGCGCTGTCCGGTACGTCGACGGTGGCGCTCGCCGCCACCGACGGCGCCGCGGCGGGCTCGGACCTGGCCGGCCTCGGTACGCAGGTGACGATCGGGGCCGACGGGCTGCTGCTGACCGGCGGCAAACGCTGGATCACCACCGCGTGCGGGGCCGACTGGCTGCTGGTCCTCGCCCGGCACCGGCCCGGCCGGCACTTCACCAGCTTCACCTGGGTGCTCGTGCCCGCCACGGCACCCGGCGTGCGGGTGCGCCCGGCCGACACCGACCTGCTCACCGGCTCCGGGACCGGACACGTCGAACTGGACGGCGTACGGCTGCCGCGCGACCACGTCGTGGGCCGGCCCGGGCGCGGCATGGCGGTCTTCGCCCAGCACATGGGCACCGAACGCCTCGCGGGCGCCCTGTGGGCGGTGGCGCTGACCAGCAGGGTGCTCGCCGACACCAAGGAGCGGCTGACGCGGCGGCACGTCGACGGGCGGCCCCTGTGGGAGCACGACGCCGTGCGCCAGCGGTACGCCGGCTGCCTGGTGCAGGTGCGGCAGCTGCGCGCCCTGTGCGAGAGCCTCGGCGAGCGGGTGGCACACCGGCAGGACCTCGCGGCGGCCGCCCTGCTGAAGTCGGCGGCGGGACTCGTCGCCGATCCGGTGCTCGCCGCCTGCGCCCAGATGCAGGGGGCCGACGGCTTCGCCCGGGGCGGTGCCCAGCGCATCCGCGGCGAGGCGGGCGTGTTCGGCATCGGCGGTGGCGTCACCGAACTGGTGCTCGGCGCGGTGGCCGACCACGCGGACACGGTACTCACGGAGTTGCGCTCATGAATCTTCTGACGCTCCAGGTGGCACCGGGTGTCTGGGTGGCGCGGGGCGAACGCGGCCAGTGGGCCCGCAGCGCCCCGCATCCGCACGACCGGGCGGCCGCGGCGGAGCTGCCGAAGTGGCGGGTGGAGGAGTTCCTCGCCAGCCGCGCGCTGCTGCGCCACCTGCTGCGCGCCACCCGGCCCGAGCTGGCCGAGGTGCCGGTGCGGGCCGAGGAGCAGGGACGCCCGGTGCTCGCCGGGCACCCGGGCATGGGCATCAGCATCTCGCACGACGGCGACGCCATCGCCGTCGCCTTCGCCCCGGACCGCCGGGTCGGTGTGGACGTCCAGATGCCCCCGGACACCGTCCCCGACGGGCTGCTGCGCCGCTGCCTCGGCGAGCACAGCCGGGACCTCGGCGCGTGGCAGGAACGGCGGCGGGCGGCCGAACTCGCCTGGGTGTGGACCGCTCAGGAGGCCTGCGTCAAAGCGGCCGGCACCGGTATGTCCGGCCGGCCGTGGGCGATCGACGTCCCTCCCGGACGGCACCGCGGACAGTGGCGGGACTTCCGGTGGATCAGCCTGCGCGGACGCTCGCAGACCCCGTTGAGCTGTGCGTTCTCCGCCCCTCACAGCGACTTGGACACCTCGTGGAACTGACCGAAGCGCCGGCCACGATGCCGGACCTCAGCTGCTACACGACCAACCTCCTCGCATATCTGACGCCGGACGTGCCCGGCGTACGGCGCCGGCTCGCCGAAGGCGTCCGGCTGGCGGTGCGCGTGGACCTGCCGCCCGGGGAACTGGCCTTCTCGCACCACCCCAGGGTGGACCGGACCGAGGACGGCCGGGAGCTTGCCTACCGCGGCGCGGCCGACTGGCCGGCGGCCCGGACCGCCCTGCTCGACGCGCTGCGCCGGGAGCGCCGGGTCCTGGCCGTCGGCAACACCCGCCATCTGCCCTGGGCGCCGGCCCGCGGACGGGCGGACGCCCCGCACTGGCTGCTGATCCGGGACCACCGCGCCGGCCGCTGGCTGCTCGGCGACCACTTCGCGGCGCTCACCCCGTTCGGCGACCAGGAGCCCTTCCTCGGCTGGGTCGGCGACGCCGACCTGGCCACGGCGCTCACCCCGGTTCCCGACCCGCCGCCGGAGGTCGTGCGCCGGGACCGGCTGGCGCTCGGCCAGGAGATCCCGGTGCCGCCCGCGGGGCAGTACCGGTGGCTGGCCCGGCGGCCCGCGACGCGGACTCCGGACGAAGCACCCGGACCCGGCGTCTGGAGCCTCGCCCTGGAACCGTCGCTGACCAGGATCGCCGACGTCTTCCGTACCGACGCCACGGCGCTCGCCCGGTACGCCGACGACCTCTGGGCGGCCGCCCGCCACCACGCCTACCGGCTGGCCTTCGCGGTCGCGGACGGCCGTCTCCACCCGGAGTCGGCCGCGGCCGCGTCGGCGGCCTGGGGCGAGCTGCCCAGGACGCTGCGGTTCGCGGCCCAGTCCGCCGCGCGCGGCCGGCCGCGCCCGGGGGCGGTCGACCGCTCCGTCGAGCAAGTCCTCACCACCATGCAAGCCCTGAGCCCCGGCCTCCCCCAGAGAGGATGATCATGGAACTCGCCCGGTACGAGCGGTTCGCCGCCCCCGTGGCCCCCCACGGCGGCGACCCCGAGCTGGAGGGACACCGATGACACCCGAGAGCCTCCTGTCCGCGCCTGCCGGAGTGTCGAGCGAGGCCTTCCGGCACGCGGTGACCCGGCTTCCCACGGGTGTCGCCGTGGTCACCGCGTCCGGCCCCGACGGACCGGCCGGCTGCACCGTCAACGCGGTCATGTCACTGTCGCTGCGACCGCCGGCGCTGCTGGTCTCCCTGTCCACCGCGAGCCGCACGCTGGACCAGGTCCTGACGAGCGGCTCCTTCGCGGTCAACGTGCTGCCGTGGAGCGCCCGGCACCTGGCCCGCCAGTTCGCGACGGGCACCGCCGCCCAGCGCTTCACCGGCGTGTCCTGGCAGCCGCAGCACGGCGTCCCGGTGCTGACGGCGGCCTCGGTGGCCGCGGTGTGCGACGTCAGCAGCTCCGTCCGCGTGTTCGACCACACACTCGTCGCCGGTGCCGTGACCTGGACCCGGACCGACGACCGGCCGCCCACCGTGCTGTTCGCGGGCGGCCAGTACCAGGTGGGCGGCTGACCCGCCCGTACGCGCCCCTGCCCCTGCCGCACCGAGAAAGGGAACCCTCCATGAGCAGGCCCGTCGTACTCATCGCCGAAGAGCTGTCCCCCGCCACCGTCGCAGCGCTCGGCCCGGACGTCGAGGTCCGGCGCTGCGACGGCGCGAACCGCGCCGACCTGCTGTCCGCCGTCGCCGACGCGGACGCGCTCTTGATCCGCTCCGCCACCCGCGTCGACGCCGAGGTCATCGCCGCGGCGCGAAGACTGAAGGTCGTCGCCCGCGCCGGTGTCGGCCTGGACAACGTCGACGTCCCGGCCGCCACCCGCGCCGATGTGATGGTGGTGAACGCCCCCGCCTCCACCGTCGTGAGCGCCGCCGAGCTGGCCTGCGGTCTGATCCTCGCCACCGCCCGCCACCTGCCGCAGGCCGACGCCGCGCTGAGGAACGGCGAGTGGAAGCGCAGCAGGTACACGGGCGTGGAGCTCGCCGGGAAGACCCTCGGTGTCGTGGGCCTCGGCCGCATCGGCGCGCTCGTCGCGCGGCGCATGTCCGCCTTCGGGATGGAGGTCGTCGCCCACGACCCCTACGTCCGGCCCGCACGCGCCGCGCAGCTGGGTGTCAGGATGCTGTCGCTCGACGAGCTGCTCGAGGTCTCCGACTTCATCACCGTGCACCTGCCCAGGACGCCCGAGACCCTCGGTCTGATCGGCGAGGAGGCGCTGCGCAAGGTCAAGCCGTCGGTGCGGATCGTCAACGCCGCCCGCGGCGGCATCGTCGACGAGGAGGCGCTGTACTCCGCCCTGAAGGAGGGCCGGGTCGCCGGCGCCGGCCTGGACGTGTACGCCAAGGAGCCCTGCACCGGCTCCCCGCTGTTCGGGCTGGACCAGGTGGTGTGCACCCCGCACCTCGGCGCGTCCACGGACGAGGCGCAGGAGAAGGCGGGCACCGCGGTCGCCGAGTCCGTCCGTCTGGCGCTGTCGGGACGGTCCGTGCCGGACGCGGTGAACGAGGTCACCCGGCGGCACGCCACCGGCCCGGCCCGCCCGGTGTCCGTGCCCCGGGCGGCGTGAGGGAGGCATGGGACCCATGGCACAACGTCAGGACGCGGAACCGGTGCGCTACATCATCAGTCGCGCGTTCCAGGACGACGCCCGGCTGCACCGGCTCCGGCCGGCGCACCAGACGTACTGGCGCAGGCTCTTCCACCAGGGCGTGCTGGTCGGCGGGGGGACGTGGGAGGAGGGGTGCAGGGAGGTGCTGGTGGTCAGGGCGCAGGACCGGGCCGCGGTGCACCAGGTGCTCGGCGCGGACCCCTACACCCAGGAGCGGCTGGCGCTGGACGTCACGGTCCAGGACATGGACGACCTGCTCGGAGCGGAGGAGCGGGCGGAGTCCGGGCAGGCCGCCGCCGACCCCGCGCCGGCCGGGCGGCTCAGCGCCCATGAGCTGCGGGTCGCCCGGCTGATGCTGGAGGGACTGACCAACCGGCAGATCGCCGAGCGGTTCATGGTGTCGCCGCGCGCGGTCGAGCAGCACATCACGCGCATCTACCGCAAGCTGTCGATCAGCCGGCGGGCCCAGCTGGCGGTCGCCCTGCGCGCCGAGGCGACGCACACGGGCTGAGCGGGGACGCGCCGGACGGCGGCCCGGAACCCGGGCCGCCGTCCACCTCTCCCCGATCCGCCGGAACTCCCTGATCCCTGATCTGCCTGATCTCCCTGTTCTCTCCGAGGTTCCGTCTGCCCGCTGTTCCTCCTCTCACTCCAGGCCGGCCGGCGCCCCGGTGGCGAGCGGTCCGAGCCGGCGCAGCACCTCCTCCTCCCCGAGCGCCCGGGCCACCTGGAACAGGTCCGGGCTGCGGCGGCTGCTGGTGAGGCACACGCGCAGGACGTTGGCCACCTCCCGGATCGAGCCGCGGTACGCCCCGGGCGCCGCCCGGAAGCTGCGGACGTCGGGCGCGAAGCCGTGCCGTTCGGCCACCGCGCGCAGCACGGCGAACCAGTGCTCCGGCGGCCCGGCGTGCCGGTAGTGCGCGACGAGGTCCCTGGCGAGGGCGGTGACCACCGGGCCGGGCAGGCCGCCGAACCGGTCGTCGGTGGGCCGGTCGACCAGCTCGTGCAGTTCGGGGAAGCAGAAGCCGTAGGCGGCCGTGAACTCCTGCCAGCAGGCGAGGTCCTTGCGGGGTGTGCCGGTGCCGCGCCGGGCCATCTCGAAGGCGGCCCGGGCGAGGTCCGGGTGCTTGCGCAGGACGGCGTGCAGTTCGGGGGCGTACTCGGCCGCCCAGTCGGCGAGCTGCGCGAGGGCCTCCTCGGGCGCCAGCGAGGCGATGTACTCGCGGCTCAGGGAGCGCAGCTTGAGCAGGTCCACCATCGGCCCGGCGGTCCCCATCTCCGTCGGCCGCAGCGGCTCGGCGAGCGCGCGGTCCGTCGGCAGGTCGGCGAGGCGGCTGTTGGCCAGCCCGCGCAGGTAGTGTCCGACGGCCGCCGCCGGATACCCGGCGGCCTCGTAGAAACCGGCCGTCGACTCGGGGTCCTTGCGCTTGCTCAGCTTGCGCCGGCTGGTGCCGTCGAGCTTCATCAGCGGCGCGATGTGCGCGTACTCGGGCGGCCGGAAGCCGAGCGCGCGGTGCAGCTGGTGGTGCAGGGGCAGGGAGGAGATCCACTCCTCGCCGCGCACCACGAGGTTCACCCGCATCAGGTGGTCGTCCACCACGTGGGCGAGGTGGTAGGTGGGCAGCCGGCGGCCCTCGGCGTCCGCGGACTTCAGCACCACCACGTCGTTGCCGTTGTCCAGCATGGTCAGCGCCCCGCGCACCAGGTCGCGGAACCGTACCCGGCCCGGCAGCCCGACGGGGCAGCGCAGCCGTACGGTGTACGGCTCCCCGGCCGCGATCCTCTCCCCGGCCTGGCGTACGGACAGCGAGCGGCAGCGGGCCCACTTGCCGTAGTAGCCGAGCGGCGAGCGGGAACGCCGCTGTTCACCGGCGTTCTCCTCGAGCCGCTCGGGGGAGCAGAAGCACGGGTAGGCCTGCTGTTCGCGCAGGAGTTCCCGTACGTAGGACAGGTAGACGTCCGCGCGGTCGGACTGCCGGTAGGGGCCCCAGCGGCCCTCGGGTTCACCTTCGTCCGGTTCCAGGCCGAAATAGCGGAAGATCCGGGCGAACTCGTCCGCCGCGCCCGCCACCTCGCGGTCCTTGTCGGTGTCCTCGATCCGCACCAGGTACACCCCGCCGGAGCGCCGGGCGAGGTCCTTCGCGAGCGTCGCCACGTACAGGCCGCCCAGGTGCATCGAGCCGGTGGGACTGGGCGCGAACCGGGTCACCCGTGCGCCGGGCGGCAGCTCCCGCGTCGTGTAGTGCTCTTCCCAGTGAGCGGGCGGGAGCAGGTCGGCAGAGAACCAGGAGTCGATGATGTCGCGGTCCGGCATGGCTCATCCCTTCCGTCGCGTTGACCCGGTACGGCGGCCTGGTGGGCCACGGCCCCGTCGATACCCCGACGTTAGGAGTCCGCGGCCCGGACGGGACCGTCCGGCGGGACGGACGGTGTGGGATCCCGTACCTCCGGGTCCTGCGGATGCCCCCCGGCGCCGTCCGCCGGGTGAGGCTTGACCCACGCGGCGGAAGCCGACGAGAAAGGAGACACCGTGCTGCGCGTGCTGCTGCTCGGGTTCGGAGCGCTGGCGGTAGGGACCGACGCCTATGTGACGGCCGGTCTGCTGCCCGCCATAGGCCGGGACCTGCACGAGCCGGCCTCCGTGACGGGGCAGCTGGTGACGGTCTTCATGCTCTGCTACGCCCTGCTCGCCCCGCTGGTGGGTGCGATGCTCGGGCGGTGGAGTGTCCGGCAGGTGCTCATCGGGGCGCTGGCCCTGTTCTGCCTGGCCAACGCCGGCAGCGCGGTGGCGCCCTCGCTGCCCGCCCTGGTGGTGGCGCGCGGGCTGGCCGGGGTGGCCGCCGGGGTGTTCATGCCGGTGGCGGCGACCGCGGCGGCGGCGCTCGTCGGGGCGGAGCGGCGGGGCCGGGCGCTGGCCGTGGTGCTCGGCGGGCTGAGTTCGGGCACCGTGATCGGGGTGCCGGGCGGTCTGTTCCTGGCCGGACACGCGGGCTGGCGGGCGGCGCTGTGGCTGGTGACCGGGATCGGTGCGGTGTCGCTGGCGGGATCGCTGGCGCTGCTGCCCGAGGTGCGCGGCGCGGCGATGCCCGGGCTGCGCGAACGGGCCGCCCAGTTGGCGGACCGGCGGGTCGCGGTCGCGGTGCTCACCACGTTCCTGCAGACCGTGGCCAGCCTGGGCCTGTACACCTACCTGGTGCCGGTGCTCGACGCGGCCGGTCAGACCGCGCACCAGACGGCCCTGTGGCTGTGGGGGGTCGGCGGGGCCGCGGGGAGCTTCCTGGTCGGGCCGCTGCTGGACCGCACCGGCCGGCCCGGCGCGCAGGTGGCGGTGCTGCTCGCCGCCCTGGCCCTGTGCCTGGCCCCGCTGCCGCTGCTGGGCGGCGCGGCCGTGCTGCCGCTGCTGGTGCTGTGGGGCGCGGCCGGCTGGGCGTTCGTGGTGCCGCAGCAGCACCGGCTGCTGGGCCTGAGGCCGTCCGGCGGCGCGGCCGTCCTCGCCCTGAACAGCTCCGCCACCTACCTCGGCGGGTCGGCGGGGGCCGCGCTCGGCGGGGCCGTGCTGTCGGCCGGGCTCGCGCCGCGTCACCTGCCGCTGCCGGCCGCGGCCGCGGCCTGCCTGGCCTGCGCGGTGCACCTCGTCGGCCGCCGACTCGTGGTCGGCGGGTCCCACCCAGCCCCGGACGGACGTCCGCACCCGGGGGCGGAGCGAAACGGAGACTCCCATGAAGTTCGGAGCTAACCTGCCCAACTACGGTCCGGCCACCACCCCGGGGACCATGCTGGACTGGGCCCGGCGGCTGGAGGAGCTGGGCTACCACCAGCTGATGGTGTCCGACCACGTGGCGCTCACGCCCGAGGTGCAGAGCCTGTTCCCGGCCCCGTTCTACGACCCGTTCACCGTGCTGGCCTGGCTCGCGGGCACCACCGCCCGGGTCCGCATCGGGACGACCGTGGCCATCCTGCCGTACCGGCACCCGCTGCTGGTGGCCCGTCAGGTGGCGAACATCGACCAGCTCAGCGGCGGCCGGTTCGTCTTCGGGGCCGCCGCGGGCTGGGCGCCGGGCGAGTTCGCCGCCCTCGGGGTGCCGTACGCCCGCCGGGGCGCCCGCAGCGACGAGTACCTGGAGGTGATGAAGGCCTTCTGGACGCGGGACGTCGTCGCCCACGACGGGGAGTTCGTCCGGTTCGGCCCCGTGCACACCGGGCCCCGCCCGGTGCGGCCGTCCGGGCCGCCCGTCTGGATCGGCGGGCACAGCCCGGGCGCCCTGCGGCGGGCCGTGCGCTACGGCGACGCCTGGCACCCCACCTCCGTGACCGGCGACTGGCTGGTGCACCTCGGCCTGCCCGCGCTGCGCGACACGGCCAAGCGGATGAACCGGCCGGTGCCCGCGCTCGCGCCGCGGATCAAGCTGCGGCTGACCGGCCGGCCGCTGCCCCCCGGGCGGGTGCTCGGCGAGGGGAACCTGGAACAGATCCACGACGACCTGGTCCTGCTCGACCGGCTGGGTGCCGACACGGTCGTCCTCGACCCCACCTTCCCCGGGCAGGTGCGCGACGCCGACCGGAACGCCGCCGACCTCGCCGCGTTCGAACGGCTGGCCGAGGAGGTGATCGATCTGGAACACGGACGCCTGCGCTGACGTTGCGTCGGACATGGCCATGGACAAGGGTGCCGCGGCGGGCAAGCCGTACGGCAGCGAACTCGATCTGCGCAAGCTGCGGGTGCTGGTGGAACTGGACCGGCGGGGCACGGTCAGCGCGGTGGCGGCCGCGCTGCATCTGACCCCCTCGGCGGTCTCCCAGCAACTCGCCGGACTGGCGAAGGAGCTGGGGGTCCCGCTGACCGAACCGGTGGGGCGGCGGCTGCGGTTGACGGGCGCGGCGAAGGTGGTGCTCCGGCACGCCGAGGAGATCTTCGAGAGCATCGAGCGGTTGCACCGCGCCCTCGCCGAGCACGGCAGCGGCGAGCACGGCGAGGTGTCGGTGTCCGGCTTCGGCACCACCCTCGCGCCCCTCATCCTGCCGGCCGCCGGCATCCTCAACCGGCGGCTGCCCGGGCTGCGGACGACGCTCGCGGAGGTGGACCCGCCGGTCAGCTTCGAGCTGCTGGAGCTGGGGCGCACGGACGTGGTCATCGCCGTCGAGTCGCCGGCCGCGCCCGCCCTCGACGCCCGCTTCGACAAACGGCCGCTGATGACCGAGGTGTTCGACGTGGCGCTGCCCGACGACCACCCGCTGGCGCAGGCGCCTTCGCTGACCCTCGGCGACCTGGCCGACGAGGCGTGGATCTTCGCCACGGTCGGCATGTGCCAGGAGATCCCCCTCGCGGCCTGCGCGGCCGCCGGCTTCACCCCGCAGGCCACCCATGTCATCGGCGACTGGGACGCCACCTTCGCCGCCGTCCGCCAGGGCCTGGGCATCTGCCTGGTGCCGCGGCTGGCCCGCCGGTCCTCCCAGCCCGGGGTGACGGTACGGCGGTTCGACGACGCGCCCTGGCGCCGGGTGTTCGCCGCGGTACGGCCCGGCAGCGCCGAGGTGCCGCAGATCGAGGCGGTACTGGAGGCGCTGGGCGAGGCGGCCCGGGACGCCGAATCGGAGCTGGACGGGGCCTCCGCCTCTTGATTTCATGGATCAGATGCGCATCTGATCTTCGAATCGAATATTTCAGTGAGCCTTCACATTCATCGGAAATATCATTTGCTGGACGCGGGCGGCGGCTCGGGGCGACGCTCTTGGTGTGGGCCGGCGGACAGGTTCCGCCCCCACCTGCCCCGTTCCTCTCCACGCATCTGTCGTGCGTCTCCGTCTTCCGCCGAATGTGAGGGTCCGTCATGAAATCCGGCGCGCTGCTGCGACTGTCCGGCCTGAGCCTGCTGTGGGGTTCGGTCTTCCTCTGGATCAAGATCTCCGGGTACGGCTTCTCGCCCGTGGAGATGGTGTTCGTGCGCCTCGTCCTCGGGGCCGCCGTCCTGATGGCCATCGGCCTGTCCAGGGGACAGCGACCGCCCCGGGACCCGAAGCTCCTGGGCCACATGGCGGTGGCCGCGCTGCTCGGCAACGCCGTCCCCTGGCTGCTGTTCGCCCAGGGTGAGGTCCACGGCTCCAGCAACGTCGCCGGCATCATCAGCGGCACCGGCCCGGTCTGGACGCTCGGCGCGGCCGTGGTGCTCGGCTCCGAGAAGCGGCTGGGCGGCGCCCGGATCCTGGGCATGGTCATCGGTCTGCTCGGCGTGGTCCTGGTGGCCGCTCCCTGGAGCCCCGGCACCCACGCCTCCACCAGCAGCATCGTCTGCTTCGTCCTCGGCGCCGTCAGCTTCGGCAGCAGCTTCGCCTACGTCGGCCGCTTCCTCGCGGGCCGCGGCATCCCGGTCTTCATGCTGGCGGGCGGCCAGTTGAGCATCGCCGCCGTGCTCACCCTGTTCGCGGTGCCGTTCCTCGGCCTGGAGCCCGTCGAGTGGCGCACCGACTCCGTCGTCGCCCTGCTCGTCCTCGGCGTGGTGTGCACCGGCTTCGCCGTCCTGCTCAACACGGTCATCATCACCAAGGACGGCCCCGCGGCCGCCGCCACCGTCATCTACCTCATGACCGTGGTGTCCGTCGTCCTCGGCGCCGCCTTCCTCGGCGAGTCCCTCGGCTGGAGCGTGCTGCTCGGCACCGCCGCCGTGCTCACCGCCACCGCGCTGCTGCGCCGCAAGCCCGCGGAGAAGCCCGCCCAGCAGGCCGCGGAGCCGCCCGCCGAGAAGGTCGCCGTCGCCCAGTGAGGCCGGCGGTCCTCACCGCACCGGCGAAGAACGGGGCCCGGCGAGCCGGCGACACCACCGGCTCACCGGGCCCCGTCGGCCGTACGGCGCGTGAGGCAGACGGCACCCGACCGGACCCGCGAGGCAGTTACTTCCCGAGGTGAACCCCCATGCCGTACGTCGTCGAACGCACCTTCCACCCCGCCGAGTCCCGGCTGCGCCAGGTCTGGCCCGACCACCTCGCCCACCTGCGGTCCCTGTCCGGCCGCGGCGTCCTCGTCGGCGGCGGGCCGGCCGGCACGGGCAGCGGGGACATCCTGCTGATCGCCGTGTCCGACGAGGTGTCCCTGCACCGCGTCCTGCGCGCCGACCCGCTCGCCCGGCACGGGCTCGTCGCCCGCACCAGGATCCGTTCCTGGAACGTCGAGTACGGCCACAGCGCGCTCACCGGACGCGAACCCGAGGAGCCCGAGGCCGCCCCCGGGGGCGGCACGCTCACCCCGCACGAGTCGCGCATCGCCCGCATGGTGCTCACCGGTCTGACCAACCAGAAGATCGCCGAGCGGCTGGGCGTGTCCTGCCGGGCCGTGGAACAGCATCTGACGCGCATGTACCGGAAGCTGTCGATCAGCCGCCGCGCACAGCTCGCCTCCGCTCTCGGCGCCACCGTCCCCCGCTTCGGAATTCCGCAGGAGGAACGGCTCACTGCGTGATTCCGTAGTGCCCGGCACCGCCCCTGCCGCCTAGCGTTTCCGAACGACAGGAAATCCCACGACCGGAAATCCGATCACCGGAAATACCGGGACCGGGAGAAGTCGCCTCGGAAATGCCTCGGAAAAGGGGAGAGATGTCCTTGCAATCCGCGGAACGTCTCGGGGTCGTCGTTCCTTCCGGGAACGCCGCCGCCGAACCGGAGATCGGCAGCCTCGTCCGGCCGGCCATGAACGTGCACACCTCCCGCTTCCCGGTTCTGCCGGGACGGACCCTGCGCGAGCGGCTGGACACCTACAACGAGCGCCTCGACGAGGTGGTCGCCGGGTTCGGCGGCCTGGAGCTCGGCGCGGTCGTCGTGGCGTGCAGCGGTTCCCACTACCTGCTCGGCCCCGACGGCGACCGGGCCCTGTGCGAGAAGCTCGCCGAGGCGGGCGGCCGGCCCGTCGCCTCCTCCACCCTCGCCACCCTGGACACCTGCGCGGACCTCGGCGTACGGGACCTCGTGCTGGTCTCGCCGTACGAGCCGTGGCTGACCGACCTGTCCCGCGCCTTCTGGGAGGATGCCGGCCTCACGGTCTCGCGGGTCGTCCCGGTCCGAGCCGGTGACCGCTTCTCCCCCTACGACGTCGGCACCGACGACCTGGTCCGCCAGGTCGCCGAGGCCGGTCTCGGCGCCGACGAGGCGCTGCTGCTCACCGGCACCGGGATGTTCACCTTCGACGCCCTGCGGCAGATCGGCGAGGGCAACGACCGGATCCTGCTCACCTCCAACATCTGCTCGGCCCGCTGGGCGCTCAAGCAGACCGGCCTCACGGCCGACCCCGCGGAGGAGACCGGCCTGCTGCGCCGGCTCGCCGCCCGCACGGGCGGCACGCGGTGAGCGTCCGCCGCCGCCCGGTCGTCGTCGTGGGCGCGGGACCCGTCGGGCTCACCACGGCCCTGGTCCTGGCCCGGGCCGGCGTGCCGGTCACCGTCCTGGAATCCTCCCGGGACCTGTCGACGGCCTCCCGCGCCTCGACCTTCCACCCGGCGACGCTGGACCTGCTCGACGAGCTGGGCGTCGCGGCCGCCCTCACCGCCGTGGGGCGGGAGGTGCACGAGATCCAGTGGCGCGACCTCGGCCAGCGGGTCCTGCACCGCATCGGCTACGACGCGCTCGACGGCCGCACCGCCCACCCCTACCGGATCCACGCCGAGCAGGCGCGGCTCACCCCCCTGCTGCTGGCCCGGCTCGACGCGTACCCGCACGCGGAGGTGTGCTTCTCCAGCACCGTCTTCGACGTACGGCCCCGGGGCGACGGCGTGCGGCTGTGGCTGGACGGGCCGCACGGGGTGCGCACCCCCCTGGACGCCGGGTACGTGGTGGCCGCCGACGGCAGCCGCAGCACGGTCCGCGCCGCCCTCGGGCTGCCCTCCCGGGCCACCGAGTACCCCTCGTACGCCCTGCGCGTGGTGACGCACACCCCGCTCGACGCGCTCCTGCCGGGCCTGGCGCCGCTGGCGTACGTCCGCGACCGCCGGCAGTCCTTCAGCATCCTGGGCATGCCGGACCACTGGCGCCTGATCTTCCGCGTGCCGGCACACCTGCCGCGCCGCCAGGTGCTGGAGCAGGCCGAGGTGCGGGCCCTGCTCGAGCGGGCGCTGCCCTCCTGGGCCGCCGAGGTGCGGGTCGCCGACGCGCACACCTACCGGCTCGCCTCCTACGTGCTGCCCGACTACCGGGCGGGCCGGGTCCTGTTCGCCGGGGACGCCGCCCACCTCACCTCCACCGCGGGCGGCATGAACATGAACTGCGGACTGCACGACGCCGTCGCCTGGGGCCGCGCCCTGACCCGGCTGCACCACGGCGAGGCCGACGAGCGGATCCTCGGCTCGGTGGCCGCCGGACGGCGCCGGGTGGTCACCGACCAGGTGATCCCGCGCACGGAGGCCCGCACCGCCGGCCTCGACGACCCGGCCCGGCTGCGACACGCCCTGGAAGACATCGGCCGGATCGCCGCCGACCCGCAGCGCACCGCCGACTACCTGGTCAAGGCCTCGCTCCTGGACTGCGCGCCCCGGCCCCAGCTCACCCACTGAGACCACCCCGCTCCGCCCACCTGATCCCTTTCCGCCTGCCGAGAGGACGGACGCGCCATGCGCCTCTGGTTCCACAAGCACACCGTGGAGGGACGGCTGCCACTGCTCGACCAGTGGTATCGCGAGCACCTGGACGCGATCGCCGCCCCCGGCACCGTCATCGACATCAAGACGCTGCCCGCCGACACCTACCCCGACAACACCCCGTTCGGACTGGTCGGCCACCACGCCGCCCAGGTCCTGTTCAGCGAGCACTTCGCGCACTCGGCCCTGCTGGCCGAACGCGAGGGCTACGACGCCTGGATCACGGCGGCCGGCCAGGATCCCGGCCTGCGCGACGCCCGGCACCTCGCCGCCGTGCCGACCCTCGGCTACGGCGAGACGGCGTTCTTCCTGTCGGCCATGACCGGGCACCGCTTCGGCCTGCTCGGCTTCATGCCGCCGCTCGAGGAGCCCATCCGGGCCAACGTCCGGCGCTACGGCCTGGAGCGCTCCATGGCCGCCTACGAGGTCGTACCCGGCGGCTGGGACGGCGTCCACCGCGCCCTCGACGGCGACTACGACCAGTTCCTCACCGTGTACACCGAGGCCGCCGCCCGCGCCCGCGAGGCCGGCGCGGAGATCATCATCCCCGCCGAGGGCATCCCCAACGAGATCTTCTGGCACCTCGGCGTCCGCGAGCTGCACGGCATGCCCGTGGTCGACCCGGCCGGCCTCGCCGTGAAGTTCGCCGAGCTCACCGTGACCCTGCGCGAGCTGCGCATCTTCTCCCGTTCCCACACCGGCTACTGGTTCCACCGACCGCCCGCCGAGATCTCCCAGCACCTCGAGAAGGTCTTCCTCGGCTCGATCCTCCAAGGAGCGTGATCCCGCATGACCATCCAGTCGACCCTCGGCCCCGCCCCCGTCAGCGCCCCCGCCGGCGCCCCGCTGCACCGGCCGCGCCGGCTGCGCCGCACCCCGCAGCTGCGCCGGCTCACCGCCGAGACCCAGGTCCACGCCAGCAATCTGATACAGCCGCTGTTCCTGCGCGAGGGTCTGACCGAGGCGCGGGAGATCCCCTCCATGCCGGGCGTCTTCCAGCACACCCGGGACACCCTGCGCAAGGCGGCCGTCGAGGCCGTCACCGCCGGTGTGGGCGGGCTGATGCTGTTCGGCATCCCGGTGCACAAGGACCCGCGGGGAACGGGCGCGGTCGACCCCGACGGCATCCTCCAGGTCGCGCTGCGCGACGTGGTCGCCGAGGTCGGGGACGCCACCGTCGTCATCGGTGACATCAACCTCGACGAGTACACGACCCACGGCCACACCGGTGTCCTCGGGCCCGACGGGGACGTCGACAACGACGCCAGCGTCGAGCTGTACGGACAGGCGGCCGTCGTGCAGGCCGACGCGGGCGCCCACATCGTCGCCCCCAGCGGCATGATGGACGGCCAGGTCGGGCACATCCGGGCGGCCCTCGACGCGGCCGGCCACCAGAACGTGGCGATCCTCGGCTACTCGGCCAAGTACGCCTCCCACTTCTACGGCCCGTTCCGCGACGCCGTCGAGTCCTCCCTGCAGGGCAACCGCCGCACCTACCAGCAGAACCCGGGCAACATCCGCGAGTCCCTGCGCGAGGTCGCCCTGGACCTGGCCGAGGGCGCGGACATGGTGATGGTCAAGCCGGCCCTGGCGTACCTCGACATCGTCCGGCTCATCGCCGAGCACGTCGACGTGCCGGTCTCGGCGTACCAGGTGTCCGGCGAGTACTCGATGATCGAGGCGGCCGCCGCCCGGGGCTGGCTGGACCGCGACGACTCGATCGTGGAGAGCCTGACCTCCATCCACCGCGCGGGCGCCTCCCAGATCATCACGTACTGGGCCACCGAGTTCGCGCCCCGGCTGGGCTGACCCGACGCCCGCCACGCCCGGCCCCGGGCCACTTCCGGTCTCCGGTGGCGCCGGCCCCCGCTTCAGCCCCGCGCCACCCGCCACCCGCGACCCGCCGCCGGGCGTGCCCGCCTGCCGCGGCGTGCCCGGCCGCTGGCGCCCCGCCCCACGTCATCCATCGAGGTGTAAGGACTGTGCGACGAACAACGCCGGACGACAACCGGTTCCTCGCGGTGGGCATCAGTCACGCCACCGCCCCACTCGACCTGCTCGAACAGCTCTACGAGAGCCCCAGGCCGCTCGACGACCTGGCCCAGCGCATCGCCGACACCGAGGGGCTGTCCGCCTCGCTGGTCCTGTCCACCTGCAACAGGATGGAGGTGTACATCGAGACCACCGCGACCACCGCGACCACCGCGACCACCCCGGCCGCCGAGGCCCCCGACGGCACCGAGGCCGCCGGGGACGCCGACGGCACCGATCCGGTGTCCGTGCTCGACACGCTCATCGCCGAGCACACCGGCGTCGGCGTCCAGGAACTGAAGCCCTACCAGTACGTGCGCCGGGGCGACGACGCCCTGCGCCACCTGCTCCAGGTCGCCTCCGGCCTCGACTCGGTCGTGCTCGGCGAGGACCAGATCCTCGGCCAGGTGAAGGAGGCCCTGGACCGCGCCCAGCGCATCGGGGCCGGCAGCAAGACCCTCCACCAGGCCGTGCAGGCCGCGCTGCGGACCGGCAAGCGGGCCCGCAACGAGACCGGCCTGAACGAGGCGGGCCGCTCCCTGGCCACCGCGGGGCTGGCGTTCTTCGAGCGCCTGGTGGGCTCCCTCGACGGGAAGACGGCCCTGGTCATCGGCGCCGGCTCGTTCGGCGGTGTCGTACTGGCCGCGCTGCGCCGGTCCGGTCTGAGCCGGGTGCACCTGGCCAACCGCACCCCGGAGAAGGCACAGCGCCTCGCCGAGACCGCCGACGGCCGCGGCTACCCGCTCGAGGACATCCCCCGGCTGCTGACCGAGGTCGACGTCGTGGTCAGCTGCACGGCCGCCACCGAACCCCTGCTGCGGGCCGCCGAGGTCGCCGGCGCGATGAGCGCCCGCGGCGGACGCGACCTGTACCTGCTCGACCTGTCGCTGCCGCGCAACATCGAGCCGGAGGCCGGGCAGGTCCCCGGCGTCACCCTCGTCGACCTCCAGCGCATCGCCGAGGAGGGCGGCGACGACGAACTGTCCGTGGCCAGCGTGGAGAGCGCCCACCGCATCGTCGACGCCGAGGTCGAGGCCCTCAAGGCCGCCCGCCGCGCCGCGCGGGCCACCCCGGCCCTCGCCGCGCTGCGCGCCATCGCCGCCGATGCCACCGACGCCGAACTCGGCCGGCTCGGCAAACGGCTGCACGCCATGGACGGCGAAGCCCTCCAGGAGGTCTCCCGCACCGTCCGGCGCATCGTCGACAAGGTCCTCCACCAGCCCACCGTCCGCGCCCGCGAACTGGCCGCGCGCCCCGACGGCGAGGTCTACGTCGACGCCCTGCACGCCCTGTTCGCCCCGCACCCCGCACCCGCCACCACCACCCCCGCTTCTGCCCAGGAGGTCATGGCATGAGCGCGATCTCAGCCCTGTGGAACGCCGGCTCGATCGCCGTCATCGGCGCCACGGAGCGCCCCGGCGCGCTGGGCCGCAAGCCGATGGACTTCCTGCTGCGCCACGGGTACAAGGGCCGCATCCTGCCGGTCAACCCGCGCGGCGGGGAGATCCTCGGCGTGCCCGCCTACACCTCGCTCAAGGAGGCGCCGGGCCCGGTCGACCTCGCGCTGATCATGGTGGGCGCGGACCGGGTGGCCGGGGCCGTCGACGACTGCGTGTCCGCCGGGGTCCCACTCGCCATCATCGCCTCCTCCGGCTTCGCGGAGACCGGGCCCGAAGGCGCGGCCCTCCAGGAGGAGATCGTCGGCCGGGCCCGCGCGGGCGGGCTGCGCCTGATCGGGCCCAACTGCATCGGCGCCGTCAGCTTCAACAACCGTGTCCTCGCCACCTTCAGCCCGCTGTTCGGCGCCGAGAGCGTCCCCTTCGAGCCGGGCACCCTGGGTTTCGTCAGCCAGAGCGGCGCCCTGGGCTTCGGCGCGGCGAGCCTCGCCCTGCAGCGCGGGCTGCGCCCCGGCTGGGTGGTGAGCACCGGCAACGACGCCGACGTCACCGCGCTGGAGGTGCTGCGCGAACTGGCCGAGGAACCCGAGTGCCGGGGACTGCTCGGCTACCTGGAGGACGTGCCCGACCTGGACACGCTGCGGGCCCTGAGCGCGTCCGGCAAGCCGGTCGCCCTGCTGAAGTCCGGGCGCACCGAGGCGGGCGGGCGGGCCGCCGCCTCCCACACCGGTGCCCTCGCCACCGACGACCGGGTGCTGGACGCGGCGCTGCGTCAACTGGGCATCGCCCGGGTCGACGACATCGACGAACTCCTCGACGCGGCCGCCGCGTTCGAGGTGCCGCTGCGGCCCAAGGGCCCGCGGGTCGCCGTGGTCACCACCTCGGGCGGCTCCGGAATCCTCGCCGCCGACGCCGTGGACGACTCCGGTCTGGAGCTGAGCCGGCTGTCGCCTCAGAGCATCGCCGCGCTCACCGAGATCGTGCCGCCGTTCGGTGCCGTGGAGAACCCCGTCGACATCACCGCCACGGTGCTCAGCGACCCGACCCTGTTCGACCGGTCACTGGACGTGCTGCTCGCCGACGACTCGGTGGACATCATCATCGCCTGCTTCTGCGTGATGGCCGGGCCCGACGTGGAGAAGGCGGTCACCGCCCTGTCCAAGGCGGCCCGCAAGGGCGGCAAGCCGATCCTGGTGGCCCGCACCGGCGCGGACTTCCTCGCCCCGGACGCCCCGGCCATGCTCCGCGACGCCCAGCTGCCGGACTACCCCACGCCGGCCCGGGCGCTGAAGGCCGCCGCGGCGCTGTGGCAGGTCAGCCGGCCGCGTCCGCGGACCACCCGCGATGCCGTCACGGCGGCGCTGCCGGCCCCGGCCCACGGGGCGGGCGAGCCGCAGCTGAAGGAGTTGCTCACCGCCGCCGGGATCGCCGTGCCCGCCGGCCGGGTCGCCCGGGACGCCGACGACGCGACCGCGCTGGTGCGGGAGCTGGGCGGGCGTGCCGTGCTCAAGGCCGTGGTGCCCGGGCTGCTGCACAAGTCGGAGGCGGGCGGCGTCCGGGTGGGCGTCACCGTGCCCGAGGCGCCGGCCGCCTACGCCGAGCTGGCCGCGCTCGGCGGCGAGGTGCTCGTCGAGGAACTGGCCGGGGACGGCGTGGAGGCCCTGGTCGGCGTCCGCACCAGCCCGCTCGGCACCGTCCTGACCGTCGGGCTCGGCGGCATCTTCACCGAGGTCCTCGACGACGTCGCGCACCGGGTGCTGCCGCTGGCCGACGGCGAGGCCGAGCGCATGATCTCCGAACTGCGCGGCGCGGCCCTGCTGCGCGGGGCGCGCGGCACCGCGGCGGTCGACACGGCGGCCCTGGCCGACCTGCTGTACCGGCTCTCCGACGCGGTCCGCGACTGGCCGGGCGAGTTCGAACTGGACCTCAACCCGGTCCGGGTGCTGCCCACCGGCGCGGTCGTCCTGGACGCCGCGTTCACCGCCGGGGACGCCCCGGCCCCCTGACGGACGGCCGGCCCGGCCGCCCCGCCGGGCGGGAGCCGGTGGAATCCACGCCCCACCGGCTCCCGCCCGGCCCCCGCGCCGACGCCACCGTCGGCCACGAGCGTTCCGGAAGCCGTCCGCGCGCCCCCCTTCCCGACCCCGTTCCCCAGACCGTTCCGCGACTGCGAAAGGCACCGACCGATGTCCTCATCCCCTGCACCCGCCACCCTCGACGGCCCCGCCGGTGCCGCCTCGGCCTCGCTGTTCGAGCGGGCCGCAGCGGTCATCCCCGGCGGCGTCAACTCACCCGTCCGCGCCTTCGGTTCGGTCGGCGGCACCCCGGTGTTCATGGCCTCCGCGCAGGGCCCGTACCTCTACGACGTCGAGGGCAGGGAGTACGTCGACCTGATCTGCTCCTGGGGCCCGATGATTCTCGGCCACCGGCACCCGGCGGTCCTCGACGCGGTCAGGGCCGCGCTCGCCTCCGGTACCTCGTTCGGCACCGCGACCGAGGGGGAGATCGCCCTCGCCGAGGAGATCGTCGACCGGGTCGCCCCCGTGGAGAACGTCCGGCTGGTCACCTCCGGCACCGAGGCGACCATGTCGGCGATCCGGCTCGCCCGCGGCTTCACCGGCCGCTCGAAGATCGTCAAGTTCGCGGGGTGCTACCACGGCCACGTCGACGCGCTGCTGGCCGCGGCGGGTTCGGGCCTGGCCACCTTCGCGCTGCCGGACACCCCGGGCGTCACCGGTGCCCAGGCCGCCGACACCCTCGTACTGCCGTACAACGACCTGGCCGCGGTGGAGCGGGTCTTCGCCGAGCGGGGCTCCGAGATCGCCTGCGTGATCACCGAGGCCGCACCGGGCAACATGGGCGCCGTCCCGCCGCTGCCCGGTTTCAACGCGGGCCTGAAGGAGCTGTGCCGGCGCCACGGTGCCCTGTTCATCTCCGACGAGGTCATGACGGGCTTCCGCGCCGGCCGTGCCGGCTGGTTCGGCCGGGACGGGGTGGCGGCGGACCTGTTCACCTTCGGCAAGGTGATGGGCGGTGGCTTCCCCGCCGCGGCCTTCGGCGGCCGTGCCGACGTCATGGCCCACCTCGCCCCGGCCGGACCCGTGTACCAGGCGGGCACGCTCGCGGGGAACCCGGTGGCCACCGCGGCCGGCCTGGCGACCCTGCGCCACTGCACCGGCGAGGTCTACGAACGGCTGGACGCCGTGTCCGCCACGATCGGGTCCGAGGTCTCCTCCGCGCTGGCCGCCGAGGGCGTCGCCCATGTCCTGCAGTACTCCGGAACCATGTTCTCGGTGTTCTTCTCGGACCGGGCGGTCCGCGACTACGACGACGTCAGGGCGAGCGAGGCCTTCCGCTACCGGGCCTTCTTCCACGAGATGCTGCGCCAGGGCGTCTATCTGCCGCCGTCCCCGTTCGAGGCCTGGTTCGTGTCCGCCGCGCACCACGACCGTGCCCTGGACCGTGTGGTGGCCGCCCTGCCCCAGGCCGCCAAGGCGGCCGCGGCCGCCGTGCCCGCGGCGGCGTGAACCGGCCCGGACGCACGGGTGCCGCCGGAACCGGACCTCAGTCCGGCCCCGGCGGCACCCACCGGACCGCCGTACCCGACGGGACCGGTTCAGGGGACCAGCTCGATCCCCACCCGGATGTTGCCGCGCACGGCCCGGGAGTAGGGGCAGCGGGCATGGGCCCGGTCCGCCAGCTCCCGCGCCGTCCCGGCGGCCACGCCCGGCATCCGCACCGTCAGGTCGGCGCTGATCCCGTAACCGGAGTCGTCGCGCTCCAGGTGCACCCGGGCCGTCACGGTCGGCTCCGCGGCGAGCGGCACCCGCGCCTCGCGCGCGGACAGGCGCAGCGCGCTGTGGAAGCAGGCCGCGTACCCCGCGGCGAACAACTGCTCCGGATTGCTGAGTTCCCCGGAGCCGCCCACTTCCTTCGGGGCGTCCAGCCCCAGATCCAGCACACCGTCGGAGGAACTGACCCGGCCTTTGCGGCCGTCTCCGGACGACGTGACCTCGGCCGTGTAGAGAACCGTCACTATTCCCACCCTTTCTCATTCGGCACATCTCATGTGCGGAAGGCAGAGGAAAAACACTCGCACGATAGGAAAGAAATCCGAACCGGAACCATACGGAATCCCGAAACTCACCACTCTCGACAGGAAAGGGGATGAGCCCCATGGGGCCCCTGAAAGGTGTACGCGTGGTCGAGCTCGCGAGCGGCGCACCCTGCGCCTTCGCCGCCACACTCCTCGCGGACCTCGGCGCCGACGTCGTCCGTGTCGACCGCCCGGGCGCGGGCACGTTCGGGCCGGCCGACCCGCTGGGCCGCTCCCGCCGCTCGGTCACGGCCGATCTGAAGGATCCCGACGGCGTGCGCCGGGTGCGTGCCCTGGTGGAGCGGGCCGACGTGCTGCTCGAAGGTCTGCGCCCGGGCGCGTGCGAGCGGCTGGGACTGGGCCCGGAGGCCTTCGCCGAGGCCAATCCCGGTCTCGTCTACGCCCGGGTGTCCGGGTGGGGGCAGACCGGGCCCTGGGCGCGGCGCCCCGGGCACGACATCAGCTTCCTCGCGCTGGCCGGGCTGCTCGACGCCGACGCGGACGCCGCCGGGTCGGCCGCACCCCCGTCGACGTATCTGTCCACCTTCGCCGGTGGCGGGCTGCTGCAGGTCCTGGGCGTGCTGGCCGCGCTGCACGAGCGCTCCCGCAGCGGGCGCGGCCAGGTCGTCGACGCCGCCATGGTCGACGGGGCGGCGCTGCTGGAGGTGATGGTCCGTCAGTGGCGGGAGAACCCCGGCAACGTCACGGTGACCGACGCGCCGTTCTACACCACCTACCCCTGCCAGGACGGCCGGTACGTGGCGGTCGGCGCGATCGAGGGGCGGTTCTACGACGTGCTCCTGGCCCAGCTCGGCCTCGACGGCGACGCCGGGCTGCCCGACCGTGACGACCGGGCGGCCTGGCCCCTGCTGCGGGACCGGATCGGCCAGGCGTTCGCCGCCCGTCCCCGGGACTACTGGGCCAAGGTGTTCGCCGAGCACGAGGCGTGTGTGGTCCCCGTCCTCGGTCCGGAGGAGGCCGCGGAACATCCCGCCCTGCGGGACCGTGCGACGTTCACCGAGGTCGCCGGGCGGCCGCAGCCGTCCCCCGCCCCCCGCTTCTCCCGCACCCCGTCGCCGGCGCCCCGCCCGGCCCCGCGCCCGGGCGACGACACGGCCCTCGTGCCGGACGACTGGGGCGTGCCCGCCTGATCCCGGGCGCGAGCGGTCCGGCCGGGCCGGTGTCCGTCAGGCGGGTTCGGCAGGCTGCGGATCCGCTCCCGCCGGCGCGCGTCCACCAGCGCGAGCGGATCGGCCAGGCCCGACTCGGCGGCGGCCACCAGCTTCAGGTGGATCTCCGTCACGTCCGCCTTGGGCCCGGCGGTCTCGGCCATCCACGCGGCCGCCCGCTCCTGCCCGGCCGCGGTCAGCGCGTACACCTTGCGCCGCGGGCCGCGTACCGCCGCGCCCTCACGCTCCTGAACGACCAGGCCCGCCTTTTCGAGCCGGGTGAGCGTCACGTAGATCTGCCCGGCGTTCAACGTCTCCCCCAGCGGTCCGAGCGCCGCCGCCAGCCGCCTGCGCAGGTCGTACCCGTGCGACGGCTCCTTGACCAGCAGCGCCAGCACCACGTCCCGCACGGACCGCCCTCCTCTGCGACCCTCAACAGATGGCGGTTGTTCAAAAGGCCCGTCAAACAAGCCGTCCCATGCCGTCGTCATGCCGTCCCATGCCGTCGTCATGCCGTCGTCATGCCGTCGTCATGCCGTCGTCAGGGCATCGAACAAACGACGGGCTGGTGTACAGTAGATCTTGAGGGCGCCGCCAAGAACGGGGCGTACCCAGTGCGTTGGTGGTCCAAGGAAAGACGTCCCGCTTCCTGCGGGGAGATGCAGGTGCAAGGCCTGCCCGGCGCTCCAGAGCGAACGAGGAAACCCGTCACCGGGTCACCGGTGGCGGGTTTTCTCGTGTCCGCCGTCGGGGCGGGCCACTGTACGCGGCGTGAGGACAGCTCGGGGACTTCCTTGCGGCGCGGCGTGCTCAGCTGCGTCCCGACGACGTCGGGGTGCCCACCTACGGGGAGCGGCGGCGTGTGCCGGGCCTGCGGCGTGAGGAGTTGGCGCTGCCGGCGGGGGGTGAGCGCCTCCTGCTCGGCCCCGGACTGCGGGCGGCGGCCCCGGCCGGTGGATCAACCCGTGGCGGCTTTCGGGCTCATCTCGGCTTGACCCGTGTCGGGCCCCGGGTCAGACCACCCCCTGCGCCAGCATCGCGTCGGCCACCCGCTCGAAGCCCGCGATGTTGGCGCCCGCCACGTAGTCGCCGGGGAGGCCGTAGCGTTCGGCGGTCTGCCAGCACAGGTCGTGGATGTCCCGCATCACGGCCGCCAGTTCGCTCTCGACCCGCTCCCGAGGCCAGGTCTCGCGGCCGCTGTTCTGCCGCATCTCCAGCGCGCTGACCGCCACTCCCCCGGCGTTGGCCGCCTTGCCCGGGCCGAACGCCACCCCGGCGTCCTGGAGGATCCGTACCGCGGCCGGGGTGACGGGCATGTTCGCCCCCTCCGACACCGCCCTGACCCCGCCCCGCACCAGGGTCAGCGCGTCCGCGGCGTCCAGCTCGTTCTGCGTCGCCGACGGCAGCGCGACATCGGCCGGGACCTCCCACACCGAGCCGCCCGGCACGAACACGGCCGAAGCGCCCCGGCGTTCGGCGTAGTCCATCACCCGGCCCCGTTCGACCTCCTTGACCTGCTTGAGCAGGTCGAGGTCGATGCCCTTGTCGTCCACCACGTAGCCGTCGGAGTCGGACACCGTCACCGCCCGCGCGCCCAGCTCGTGCAGCTTCTCGATCGTGTAGATCGCCACGTTGCCCGAGCCGGAGACCAGCACCTGCCGGCCCGGCAGGTCCTCGCCGCGCCGGCGCAGCATCTCGGCGACGAACAGCACGTTGCCGTACCCGGTGGCCTCCGCCCTTCCTGCCGAACCGCCCCAGCTCAGGCCCTTGCCGGTGAGGACGCCCGCCTCCCAGCGGTTGGTGATGCGCCGGTACTGGCCGAACAGGTAGCCGATCTCCCGGCCGCCGACCCCGATGTCCCCGGCCGGTACGTCCGTGCGGTCGCCGATGTGCCGGTACAGCTCCGTCATGAACGACTGGCAGAACCGCATCACCTCGGCGTCCGAGCGCCCCCGCGGGTCGAAGTCGCTGCCGCCCTTGCCGCCGCCGATGCCGAGTCCGGTCAGGGCGTTCTTGAAGATCTGCTCGAAGCCGAGGAACTTCACGATGCCGAGGTTCACCGACGGGTGGAACCGCAGGCCGCCCTTGTAGGGGCCGAGAGCGCTGTTGAACTCCACCCGGAAGCCCCGGTTGACGTGCACCCGGCCGGTGTCGTCCTGCCACGGCACCCGGAAGAGCACCTGCCGCTCCGGCTCGCAGATCCGCTCCACGACCGCCGCCCCGTCCAGCTCGGGCCGGGCCGCCAGAACGGGTTCAAGCGTCTCCAGCACCTCCCTGGCGGCCTGGTGGAACTCCGGTTCGGCCGGATTGCGGCGCACGACCTCCTCGAACCGGGCGGCGAGTCCGTCCCGAGCGGATGGTGATGTCACGGCAACTCCTTCCGGGCCTGTGGGTGAACAGTCGTCAGTACAGACCCGGCGCCTAGGATCGCGGCACAGCGCCGCACGACCCCCTGGTGCGCCGGCGCACCGCGACGGCCCGGAGACGGCTCGGTCTCCGCGTCGTCATGGCGGTCAGCGCGGGTCCTGGTCGAACTTCGAGGCCGACCAGAAGCAGCCGAGCACCGCGAGGCCCACGCACCAGGCGACGGCGAGCCATCCGTTGCCGCCGATCCCGGTGCCGAGCAGCAGGCCGCGCAGGGTCTCGGTGGCGGGCGTGAACGGCTGGTACTCGGCGACGGGGCGGAACCAGCCCGGCATCGCGTCGACCGGTACGAAGGCGCTGGAGACGAGCGGCAGGAAGATCAGCGGCATCGCGTTGTTGCCGGCGGCCTCGGCGTTGGGGCTGACCAGGCCCATGCCGACCGCGATCCAGGTGAGTGCCAGGGCGAAGAGCACGAGCAGTCCGAACGCCGCGAACCACTCCAGGACCGTGGCATCAATGGACCGGAAGCCGATGGCCACACCGACCGCACCGACGAGGACCACGCTGACGACCGACTGCAGCACGCTGCCGATGACGTGTCCGACGAGCACGGAGCCGCGGTGGATGGCCATCGTGCGGAAGCGGGCGGTGATGCCCTCGGTCATGTCGTTGGAGACGGAGACCGCGGTGCCGATCGTGGTGCTGCCGATGGTCATCAGCAGGAGGCCCGGGACGAGGTACGCGATGTACTCGGAACGGTCCGGTCTGCCGCCGATGCCCGCGCTCATGGTGTCGCCGAAGACGTAGACGAAGAGCAGCAGCAGCACGATCGGGGTGAGCAGCAGGTTCAGGGTGAGCGACGGGTAGCGACGGGCGTGGAGGAGGTTGCGGCGCAGCATCGTGACGCAGTCGCGTACGGCGAGGGAGAGCCGGGTCGGGCGGGCGGCAGCCAGGGGGGTGCTCATCGGGCGGTCTCCTTGGGCTGGTCGGGGAGGTCGGCGCCGCCGGTCAGGGCGAAGAAGACGTCGTCGAGGTCGGGGGTGCGCACGGTCAGTTCGTCGGCCTCGACGCCGACCGAGTCCAGCCGGTCGAGGAGGGAGCGCAGCTCGCGCTGGCTGCCGCCGCTGGGGATCTGCAGTGCGAGTGCCTCGTCGTCCCGGGTGACCGCGCCGAGCGCGACGGCGGCGCTCCGGTAGGCGGCCGGGTCGGTGAAGCGGAGCCGGACGTGTCCGCCGGTGACGATCCGCTTCAGCTCCTCTGCGGTGCCCTCGGCGGCGATCCTGCCCTCGTTCAGCACCGCGATGCGGTCGGCGAGTTGGTCGGCCTCCTCCAGGTACTGGGTGGTGAGGAAGACGGTGACACCGCCCGTGACGAGCTCGCGGATGATCTGCCACATGGTGTGCCGGGAGCGCGGGTCGAGGCCGGTGGTCGGCTCGTCGAGGAAGATGATCCGCGGGCCGCCGACCAGGGTCATGGCGATGTCGAGACGGCGCTTCATGCCGCCGGAGTAGGTGGAGGCGGGCTTCTTCGCGGCTTCGGTGAGGGCGAAGCGCTCCAGCAGCTCGGCGGTGACCTGCCGCCCCTCGCGCCTGGACAGGTGGTGCAGGTCCGCCATGAGGAGCATGTTCTCCTCTCCGGTGATCAGGCCGTCGACGGCGGAGAACTGCCCGGTGACGCCGATCGCGGCGCGCACCGCCTGCGGGTCGGCGGCGAGGTCGTGGCCGCCGACGCGGATCCGGCCGCAGGCGGGGTCCGGGGAGACGAGGGTGGAGAGGATCTTGATGGCGGTGGTCTTGCCGGCGCCGTTCGGGCCGAGCAGGGAGAAGACCGTTCCTTCCGGGACGGCCAGGTCGACTCCGTCGAGGACGGTCTTGTCACCGTAGGACTTGCGCAGTCCGTTCGCCTCGATGGCCAGGTCGGTCATGAGAGGTGCCCCCTTCTACCGGCTGCGGATCTACAGGCTGCGGGCGGTGATGTCGCCGTAGGCGGTGGTCGCGTGGATGTTCAGGCCGGCAGCGGCGCCGTCGGCGTTCCGAAGGGCGTTGTGGATCCGGCCGTGGCCGGTGCCGGCGTCCAGCGAGGCGGAGACACCGCCCGCGGCGCCGACGGAGATCTCACCGTGCTCGGTGCGCAGGGTGACCGTGCCGCGTACGGCCTCGGCGATGCGGAGGTCGCCCTTCTGGGTGCTGATCTCCGCGGGGCCGCCGAGGCGGCCGACCTCGACGTCGCCGGCCTGGAGGGCGAGGCGGGCGCTCGCCGTCTCGTCCAGCTTGACGGTGGCCTGCGCGCCCTCGAAGGCGATGTCGCCGAGGCGGCCGACGCCGCGGAGCTCGGACCTGGCCGCCTTCGCCTCGACGCGGGAGCCGGCGGGCAGCTGGACGGTCACCTCGACGGCCCCGGAGTGTCCAAGGGGCCGGTTCTTCGCCTCCGGGGCCTCGATCCGCAGGACACCGTCGGCGCAGGAGACCCGGATCTCCTCCGCCGCCTTCACGTCGCGGCTCTTGGCGGGGTCGGCGGGCAGGACCTCGACCGTGGTGTCGGCGCGGTCGGCGGCGATCAGCTGGATACGTCCGGCGGGGATGTCGAGGACGGCGGTCACCGGGGCGGGGGTGTCGAACTTCTGCATCGCGCTCTCCTTGGGTTCGTCGTTTCTGACATCAGAAAAGCTACGTTGCGTTCATGAATTGGGCAACAGCATCGTTGCAAGGAATCTACATATTCGCAGTTCAAAGCCATCAATTCGTTGCAACGACCTGGCGTTTAACGCAACGAACCCTATCTGCGTCCGTTGCAATGAGCTGAACATGAACGCTATGCTGGGAGCACCACGAACCTCGAGGGAGGCCGCGATGCCGGGAGGCCGACTCACCCAGCAGGAACGCCAGCAGATCGCGCTGGGGCTGGCCGACGGCCTCGCCTACGCGGAGATCGCCCGCCGTCTCGACCGTCCGACCTCGACGATCACGCGTGAGGTCATGCGCAACGGCGGCCCCACCGCCTACCGCGCCGACCTCGCCCACCGCGCCACCGAACATCGCGCCCACCGGCGCAGGCAGGCGGCGCCCCGGGGGACCGGGACGGTCCCCCGGGCCTACGGCCGCGACACCGAGGCGGTGCGCGCGTACGAGGAGACGCTCACCACCGTCTTCATGCAGTCGGGCACGCCCAAGATGATGGCCCGGGTGATGGCCGCCGTCTGCGTCAGCGACGCGGGCAGCCTCACCGCGTCCGAACTCGTCGAGCGCCTCCAGGTCAGCCCGGCGTCCGTCTCCAAAGCGGTCGCGTTCCTCGAGGAACAGGGCATGGTCCGCCGGGAGCGCGACGAACGCCGCCGGGAGCGTTACGTCGTCGACTCCGACGTCTTCTACGAGGCGATGATGGCCAGCGCCCGCGGCACCGCCCAGGTCGCCGAGACCGCCCGGCAGGGCGTCGGCGTCCTCGGCCCCGGCACCCCGGCCGCCGTCCGCATGGAGAACATCGCCCGTTACCTCGACTTCGTCTCCGAGAGCATCGCCCGCGCCGCGGAACAGGCCCGCGACATCCTGCACGCGAAGCCCGAGGCGAACCCGGACGGCTGTGACTGAGCGCCTCAGCTGGCGAGTTGAGCAAGTGCGTCAGTCCTAGGCCGTCACAGTCTGGGCACAGCACGCCGGACTGCCCGTGGAGCCCGGGCGGGGTGGCCAGTATCAGAGGCATGAACTCTGGTGGGGGTCGCCGTAGTCGGCGTTTGCGGCAGCTAGTGCCGCATCAGGCAATGTTTGCCCTCTTGTGATGTGACGCGCCGTACCGGTGCTGGGCCGGGCGGCGCGGGACGGTCACCCTGTCGGGGTG